>JBCCEF010000005.1 GCA_039030395.1 Acidobacteriota bacterium | reverse complement strand
TTTTTTTTTTTTTTTTTTTTTTTTTTTTTTTCTGTTTGTTTCTTGTTGTTTTTCTTTGTTTGCCATTCTTTTTCCCCCCTCCTACAGGATCCCCCCCCCCGCCTCCCCCCCCCCCCGCCCCCCCCGCCGCCCCTCCCACCCCCCGCGCCCCCTCCCCCACCCCCCCCCCTCACCGCTCTCCCCCCCCCCCCCCCCCCCCCCCCCGCCCTTCCATCAAAAGGGATGGACCCAGGAGGGCGCAGCGAAGAGCGTTCTCATCAGGTGAGAGCGCTCTGTTGGCCTCTCCTCGACGTACTTCGAGTACGTCGATGTCGCTCCGAAGACCCAAGTCCTTGTTGCCACACACGCCCGAGACATCTCACGACCAAATGGGCAAGAAGAGCGGGCCAGGACTCCTTGTAGCCGCAGGCTCCCACGACAGCTCACGACGAATGGACAACAGAGCAGGCCAGGACAATGGAGGTCCGTTCGGCATCCAGGCTCGCGAGGGAGCTCGTTCCGGGCGCTCACGTCGGTATTGGGAGTCCGAGCCGGCAGGCGCCCGGAACGCGCACCGCGAGGCCGGTCGTTCCGAGTTAGAGCAGCCTCGCGCGGTCCCTGGTGAGCCTGGACGCCGAGCGGACCGACCCCAAGCCCGGTCCCTGGCGAACCTGGAATGCTGGTAGTCTGCATCGTCGCCGGTCAAACTGCCTCAGACGGCGCGAAGAACCCATGAGCAAGTTGAGCAGAGAGATCGCCCGAAGGCGAACGTTCGCCATCATCTCCCACCCGGACGCCGGCAAGACGACCTTGACGGAGAAGCTCCTCCTCTATGGCGGTGCGATCCAGCTCGCCGGCGAAGTCAAGGCCCGCGGGCAGCGGCGCCGGGCGCGCTCCGACTGGATGAAAGTGGAGCAAGAGCGAGGCATCTCGGTCACCGCCTCGGTGATGACCTTCGACTACGCCGGCTGCACTTTCAACCTGCTCGACACTCCGGGCCACGAGGACTTCAGCGAAGACACCTATCGCACCCTCACCGCCGTCGACTCGGCGGTGATGGTGATCGACGCCGCCAAGGGCATCGAGGCCCAGACCCGCAAGCTGTTCGAAGTGTGCCGCCTGCGCGACATGCCGATTCTGACCTTCGTCAACAAGCTGGACCGCGAAGGCCGGGACCCCTTCGACCTGCTCGACGAAATCGAACAAACCCTGGCCCTGGAGACCTCGCCGGTGAGCTGGCCGATCGGCATGGGACAACGGTTTCAGGGCTGCTACGACCTGCTCGGCGACCGGCTGGTGCTCCTCGACCGCGCCCGGCGGGACACCAAACAGGAAGGCGTCGCGGTGGAAGGCCTTGACGACCCGACCCTCGACGACCTGCTGGCGAACGAAGCCGCCACCGCCCTGCGGGACGAGGTGGAGATGGTGCGGGGCCTCACCCCGCCCCTTGACCGCAAAGCCTTCCTCGAGGGCAACCGCACGCCGGTGTACTTCGGCAGCGCCTTGAACAACTTCGGGGTGCAAACGTTGCTCGAAGGGCTGGCCGCCTACGCCCCGCAGCCGCAACCGCGCCCCACTACCACCCGCACCGTCGACCCGACCGAAGAAAAGGTCACCGGCTTTGTGTTCAAGATTCAGGCGAACATGGACCCCAAGCACCGGGACCGCATTGCCTTCACCCGCATGTGCTCGGGCAAATTCGAGCGCGGCATGAAACTGCGCCACATCCGCAGCGGCAAGACCCTGAATATCCATAATCCGGTGCTGTTCCTGGCGCAGGACCGGGAGCTGGCCGAAGAAGCCTGGGCCGGCGACATCCTGGGCATTCCCAACTACGGCAACCTGCGCATCGGCGACGCGCTGACGGAAGGCGAAGACCTGCGGTTCACCGGCATTCCGAGCTTCGCTCCGGAACTGATGCGCAAAGTTCGCCCTACCGACCCGATGCGGGCCAAGCACCTCGGCCGGGCGCTCTTTCAACTGGCCGAAGAAGGCGCCGCCCAGATCTTCAAGGCGCGCATCGGCTCCGAGTGGATCGTCGGCGTCGCCGGGGCGCTGCAGTTCGACGTGCTGGCCGATCGCATCCGCACCGAATACGAGATCCCTGTCACCTTCACCGGCACCACCGTTCACTCGGCCCACTGGATCGAAAGTGACGACTCCAAGCGCCTCAAGGCCTATATCGCCCAGCACGAGGAGGCCATCGCCGAAGACCACAACGAAGCGCCGGTCTACCTGGCCAGGAGCGCCTATCGGCTGGAGAAAGCGCAATCGGACTGGCCGGAGATTCGCTTCCTGACCACCAAGGAACAGGTGCAGTAACCGGCACCATGAACGGCGACCGGGCATCCCGTGGGCGGCTCCTGGCTCCGGCACTGCTGACCCTCGCCTTCGCCCTCTGGTTCTTCCCGGCGCCCTACGGCGCCCACTCCGTCGGCCTCGACGGCTCCTACGCTTGGGCCATCAACGCCTTCGACGACACCGAGGCGCGCTGGGGAGGCGACGCGGCCTTCACCTTCGGCCCCCTCGGCTGGCTACTCCTGCCCCTCGATCAGGGAGGGCACCTGGTGCAAGGCCTGGCCTTCTGGATCGGAGTCCATCTGCTGTTCGTGGCGGTTTTCGCCCGCCGGGCCTTCCATCGGCCGGCACGGGCCGCGGCCTTCGCCGCCTTGCTCCTGGCCTCCGAGGTGATCGGACTCGGGGCCGGCTACCGGCTGTTGGTGTTGGTGGTGATGCTGCTCGCGCCGGAACCGGTAGATCCGCGCCAAAGATCCCCGTTTCCCGGCGCCGTCCCCCTCGCCGCCACCCTGACCTGCGTGCTGATCCTGATGCGGATCCACCTCGGACTGGCCGCGGCCCTCGCCTTGGCGATCCACCTCCTCGACGAACGCCGCTGGCGACCCACCGGCACGGCCCTCCTCGTGCTCGGCACCGGCGCCTCGGTGGCCTTCTGGAGGATGTTCGGCGGTTCCCTGACGGACGCTTGGAGCTGGCTCGGACTGCAGTGGGAACTGGCTTCGGGCTTCAGCTCGGCCATGGCCCTGCCAGCTTCCGACGGCAGCCTCACCGCCGCCGGTCTCGTCGGCCTCGGTGCCTTCGCCGCCCTGGCGCTCATCTGCGGTGGACGCAACCGGCGAGTCTGGCTGCTCCTGGCGCCGGCGATGTTTTTCGCCTTCAAGCATGGCTTCGTGCGAGCCGACGGCCATGTGAGGATCTTCTTCGCCCTGCTGGTGGTGGCGGCCGCCTTGGGCGTACTGTCGTCTCGTCCTGGAGCCTCCACCGCCTTGGGCGCCGTCGCCTTACTCCTGGCCCTGCCGGTGGTCCCGATCGGAGACCACCGGACGGTGCTGGGGGCGCGCGGCATCAACGCCCTCGCCGCCCTGGCCGAACTCCCGGAACGCCGTCAGATGCTGAACCGCCAGAGCCGGCGAGCCCTCAACAAACGCACGTTGCCCGGAGCGGTGGCCGGCGACCTGCGAGCCGCCGGCAGTGTCGACGTGGTGCCCTGGGAATTGACCTACCTGCCGGCCAACGACTTGCCATGGCGTCCGCAGCCGGTCTTCCAGCTCTACACCGCATACACCGCCGAACTCGACCACCGCACCGCCGGTCACTTCGCCGGCGACAGCGCCCCGCGGCACCTCCTCGTCCACTTCGACGCCATCGACCGACGCCATCTGCTATGGGACACGCCGGCGACCTGGCGCACGCTGCTGAGCCACTACCGAATCGCCCGGCAGGTTGCAGAACCAAACCTCCTGATGCTCACCCGGCGGAACCGACCGACCGCCCTCTCGGACCGGCTCCTCGCAGCAGGCCAGCTCGGCAGCGAGTGGATTCCGGTTCCAAGGAGCGAGCCCAACGAGGCTCTTTTTGCCGAGCTGGAGTTTCGACCCACCGTCGTCGGACGCCTGTCGGCGGTCCTATGGCGGATCCCGCCGGTCTACCTCGAGATGGAAACGGCCGACGGCGAGACTCGGCGCCACCGCCTGCTGCCGAGAACCGCCGAAAGCGGCTTGCTCCTGCCACCGCCGGCGGAGCGGCAACAGCTCGCGGCGCTGTGGCAGGGCTTCTCGGGTCCGGCGGTCCTTCGAGTGCGCCTCACCGGGCCCGGCGTCGAGCGCTACTCGCTACCGGTGGCGGTCGCCTGGCGCGCAGTCCCCCTCTCCTAGGGCGGGCCTTGTCAAGAACTCATCTTCCTGTTACCTTCGCAATGATAATTGTAGGATTATCTAATATTTTGTCCTTTCGAATAAGTTGTACGTCTCGTTGGGGGTGGTCATGCGCGCTATCGATCGATTGGGGTTCTTCGTCTTCTCCGCTGTTTTCCTAACGCTTTCTCTCGCCGTACCGGCTGCCGCCCAGGAATTAGAAAAGAGCGCCGTCCAAACGGACGCCGGCAGCACCAAGGTGACCGGTGAGATCTTCGGCTATCGGCTGACCTATCGCTGCAATGCCACCACCGGCGACTGCAACAACGCCCGGGTGGTGGACGCTCTGCCACCGGAGGTGGTGTTCGTTTCGGCCATCGGCACCAGCGATGTGGCGACCATCAACGCCCCGGCCGTGGGTTCGAACGGCACGGTGGAATTCGTGATGGTGGATCCGCTGACCGCCGGCAACAGCGGCGATCTCATCATCAACGTGCGCTTCCCCAACGGCTCGACGCCGGACGGCACGGACGCCATCAACACCGCCGACGGCGTCAATCTCACCAGCACCCCGGGCACCTTCACGACCCCGCCGGTCACGGTGACCGCCGTGGCGCGGGGTGAGGTGAATCTCTCCAAGACCTTGACCACCGCGGCCAACCTCGACCGCGACACCACTTACCAGCTGCGCCTCTCGATCCCGAACACCACCGGCCGCCTCAACCTCACCGGTATTTCCGTGTCGGACTCCCTTCCCGCCGGGGCGGTCTTCCAGGGCGCCAGCCCCGCCGCCGACTGCGAGCCCGGCTGCGTCGGCACGGTGGCGCCGGCGCTCGTGTGGAGTGGGCCCTTCTCGGTAGACGTGGACAATAGCCTCGACTTCTTGGTGACGGTGGTCTACCCAAGCACCACCTTCTCCGACGGCGAGATGGTGACCAACGAATTTTCCGCCGACGGCACATTCGTCGGCGAGGCTGCACCGCAGGGCTTCGGCCCCGAGGGCATCACCCACCCGGTGACCTCGTTCGTCGCCAACCCCCGGGCGGCCATTGGCAAGAACATTCCCGGCAACAGCCCGAATCCACCGACTCTGAATCAGCCCTTCAGGTACATTCTCAACCCACGCAACCAGGGCAATGTCGACCTCGACAACTTTGTGGTGACGGACACGGTGCCCATCCAGATGGACGTCACCAGCGTGAGCACCGGTGCCTACAACAATCCTCCGGCCAGCGTGGCGGTGAGCTACGAGACCAACCTCTCGGCCGGCTTCGTGACCTTGGGCAGCTCTCCCGGCGGCACCAACGCGACCTTCACGATTCCGGCTCTCGGCGCCGGCGAGTACGTGACCAGACTGCGCTGGGAGTACGGCACGGCGCCCAGCGGCATGGCGCCGCAACCGCAGCCGCGCATCAACGGCACGATCATCGACCCGGACAACGCCGGCAACCCGGTGAACTTCGGCGATACGGTGTCGAACTGCGTCGATCTCTCCGCCGTCTACGATCCGGGCGGCGCCAACAGGCCGGTCACCCGTTCGACCTGTCGCGACTTCGTTTTGAGCGGGCCCTTCAGCCAGCACGCGCCGGAAAAGAGCAACCTTTCCGGCAGCGGTCCCTTCGGCGTCGGCGCCACGGTGCGCTGGCAACTGCGGACCAACAACGTCAACCTGGCAAGCGATCCGCTACCGCTCGAGAACCTGGTGGTGGTGGATCTGCTGCCGGAGGACTTGGCGTACACCGCCGCCAGCTTCACCTACGACGACCGCAGCACCGGGCTGCCGGCGCCCACTCTCGAAGTGATCCCCAACTACAACAACAGCGGACGGACGCTCCTGCGATGGACCTGGGCCGCGGCCAGCGGCGCCCTGGCGCCCGGAGACGAGGTGTGGATCACTTTTGACACTACCGTCGCCTTCGGCGCCACCTTCGGCCCCCTGTCCAACCAGATGGGAATGACCCAGAACGATCCCGGCCTCGCCCAGCGCTGCGACTCCTCGACGCCGGACATCAACGACCTCGACGGCGACGGCGACACCACCGATGTGCTGTGCGTCGACTCCCAGAGCGCCACCATCGCCCCGGTGGCCCAGCTCGTTTCGAGCAAACGGGTCGCCGGCGCGTGCGACGCGAACTTCACCGATTCGAGCGCCGGCACCCTAGCCGGCGGAGCGATCGAGTACCGCCTGGAGGTGACCAACGTCGGCACCGTGCCGATGGAGGACTTCGTGCTGGTGGACATCTTGCCCTTCGTCGGCGACACCGGGGTGCTCGACACCTCGCCCCGCCTGTCGCTGTGGCGCCCGCTGCTGACGGCGCCGATCATTCCGCCAGCGGGTACCGTCATCTTCTACAGCCTTTCCGGGAATCCCTGCCGGCCGGAGGTGGGCGGCCCCACCACCGGTTGCGACGCGCCGAACTGGACCACCGTGCCGCCGGACCCGATCACCGGCACGCAGGCCATCAAAATCGAGTTCGGCAACCGCGAGGTGGGAGCCGGCGACACGGTGGCCTTCGAGCTCCGCATGACCGCTCCGGCGGATCTGCCCAACGGCGGCCAGGAGGCCTTCAACTCGTTTGCCTACCGCGCCCAGCGCGGCGACGGCCTCGGCGCTCTGTCCGCCGAACCGAACAAGGTGGGCATCGCCGCCGGCACCTGCCCGGGCGCCTCCCTCGGCGACTTCGTGTGGGTCGACACGGACGGTGACGGCACGCAGAACGACGGTCCGACGGGCCTCGACGATGTCTTCGTCCAGCTCTTCGATCCGGGGGCCGATGGCGTTCCCCGCACTTTCGACGATGTACTCGTCGCCACCACCGTCACGGCGCCGGACGCCGGCGGCGATCCCGGCTGGTACGAGTTCAACGGTCTGCCGGCGGGCGACTACTACGTCCAGTTCGAGGTGCCCACCACCTACGAAGTGACCACCCCGAACGCCGGGGGCGACGACACCATCGACTCCGACGCCGACCCGGTGACCGCCTGCGGCCCGGTGGTGACCCTCGGCGCCGACGAGGACAACCCCACCCTCGATATGGGTCTTCTACCGCCGGCGGTTTCTGCCCTCGGCAACTACGTTTGGTTCGACCGCAACGGCAACGGCCTGCAGGACGAATCGCCCTTCGACGGCGCCAACGGCGTGACCGTCAAGCTCTTCGGCGACGACGGCGACGGCGTCGCGGAACCCGGCGGCGACGATGGCATGCCCGTCGCCACCACCACCACGGCCAACGACGTCTACGGCAATCCCGGCTACTACCGCTTCGACGGCTTGACCCCAGGCGTCCCGTATTTCGTGCAGTTCATGCTGCCGGCGGTCGCGACGGGCTTCACCAGCCAAGACACCGGCGGCGACGACGCCATGGACTCCGATGCCGACACCGGAGCCGGCACCGCGCCTGTCCTCACCTTCGCCCCGGCGGAATTCAATTCCACCCTCGACGCCGGCCTGATCGCGCCGGGCGGCAACCTGGAACTCGGCAACCAGGTTTGGTGTGATGACGACAACGACGGCCTCTACGAGCCCCAGGATGCCGAAGTGGGCGTTGACGGCGTAGTCCTGTCGCTCTACCTCGACGACAACGGCGATGGCCTGCCCAGCCTCGGCGAGCGGATTGCCACCACCACCACCCAGACCCTCGGCGGCAACGCCGGGCGTTACCGTTTCGATGGGTTGTCGGCAGGTGACTACTTGGTGTTCGTCGATCCTGAGAATTTCAGCCCTTCCGGAGCCTTGGCCGGCAAGCAGTCGAGCACCGGCAACGACCCGGCACCGGATCCGGACGACGACTTCGACGGCGACGACAACAGCACCAACCTGGGAGTAGTGGTCGGTACCCAGGCGGTCACCCTAGCTGCCGACAACGAGCCCGAAACGGAGGACGGCGACAACAACACCAACCTGACTGTAGACCTCGGCTTTGCCCCAGGCGCCGGTCAGCCGGAGTTCGACTACGGCGACAATCCGGATGTCGCCGCCAGTACCACCCGCGGCGACTACCGGACTACCGCCCTCGACGGCGGCGCCGCCCACATGCTCGGCGCCGGTAGCCCATACCTCGGTGACTGCGTCGACGGCGACAGCGGCATCGCCCAGGACCTCAACGCCACGGCGGACGATTTCGGGTCCTTCGGCAGCACCATCGGCACTTGTGCCACCCCTGGCGACGACGAGGACGGAGTGGCCTTCAGCGACCCGCTCGTCCCGGGTACGGCAACCGCGATCACCGTCTCTGTGGGATCAGCGGCGGACTGTTCGCTGGACGCTTGGATTGACTGGAATCAGAACGGATCGTTCGAGGCGGGGGAGCAGATCGCTGCCTCGTTGACCGTCTCCAGCGGTGCGTCGGTAGTACTCACCCCGACGGTGCCGAGCACGGCGATCCTGGGCGTTTCCTATAGCCGGTTCCGTTGTTCGTCGGCGGGTGGTCTCAACCCCGTCGGCCAGGCGCCGGACGGTGAAGTCGAGGACTACCTCGTGGGCATCCAGGGCATGGACTGGGCCGACGCGCCGGACACCTACGGCACCAGCAGCGGCGCCGGTGGGCCGGCCCACAATGTCGACCCCACGGATCCTCTTTTGCTCGGCGCCTGCATCGATACGGAGTCCGACGGCCAACCGGACGGTGCGGCTCTGGGCGATGACAACAACGTCGGCACCATCACGATCGGCCCGTGCCGGGACGACGAGGACGGCGTCGCCTTCCCCTCCATGCTGGTGGCCTGCGGCCCTGCGTCGGTCTCGGTGACCGCCAATCGGCCGGGCGTGCTCGACGCCTGGATCGACTTCGGCGCCGACGGCTCCTTCGACGATCCGGTGGACCGCGTGGCGACCGGCGTCGCGATGGCGACGGGAGCCAACACCCTTCCCTTCAACGTCCCCTGCGCCGCCAACGTCGGTGCGAGCTTCGCGCGCTTCCGCCTGTCCACCGCCGGCACAGCCCTGCCCACCGGCCCGGCCGCCGACGGCGAGGTGGAGGACTATGTGGTGTCGATCAAGGGCAACGACTGGGGCGACGCACCGCCGACCTACCCCACCCTGCTGGCGGACGACGGCCCGCGCCACGGCGTGGATCCGGCAGGCCCGCTGGTTCTCGGAGCCTGCATCGACGCGGAAGCCGACGGCCAGCCAGCCGCCGGCGCCACCGGCGACGACACCGCCGCCGGCACGGGCAGCACCTGCGGCGGCGGGGACGACGAGGACGGCGTCACCTTTGGGGCGATGCTGATCGCCTGTCAGAGCGCCACCGTCACGGTCACCGCCAACCGCGCCGGCGTGCTCGACGCTTGGCTCGACTTCAACTCAGACCAGAGCTGGGACGACGCCGGCGAGCGCATTGCTAGCGGCCTGGCGCTGGCCGCCGGTGCCAACGCGGTCACCGTCAACGTGCCCTGCGGCGCCGTACAGGCACAAACCACCTACGCCCGCTTCCGCCTCAGTTCCACCGGCGTCGCTTCCTTCACGGGACCGGCGATGGACGGCGAGGTGGAGGACTACGCGGTGACCGTCAAGGGCTCGGACTACGGCGACGCACCGGACACCTATGGCACCACCTCCGGGACCGGCGGTCCGAACCATGGAGTCGACCCGGCGAGCACCCTCTTCCTCGGTGCCTGTGTCGATACGGAAATGGATGGCGCCCCCTCGACCGGCGCCGATGGCGATGATCTCGCCGTGAGCACCAACGCCGCCGGCACCTGTACCGCCGGCGACGATGAGGACGGCGTCACCTTCGACTCCATGATCATCGCCTGCCAGACGGCGGAGATTACCGTCACCGCCGGCGCCGCCGGCATCCTCGATGCTTGGGTCGACTTCGGCGGTGAGGGCGCCTTCGATACGGCGGACCGCATCTTCAATGGTCAAGCCGTCGCGGCGGGTGCCAACGGCCTGACCTTCGCCGTGCCCTGCGATGCCGCAACGGGCGACACCTATGCGCGATTCCGGCTGAGTTCCACCGGTGTCGCTTCTTCCGGCGGCAGCGCCATGGACGGTGAGATTGAGGACTACCTGGTCGCGGTGAAGGGAGCGGACTTCGGCGACGCGCCGGACTCCTACACCACCACCGACGCGGCCGGCGGTCCGTCTCACGGGGTGGATCCCGCCAACCCGTTCTTCCTCGGCGCCTGCGTCGATACGGAAGGCGACGCGGCCACGCCCCTCGACGGTTCCGGCGACGACGCCGCGGCGGGCCCCGCTTCCGGTACCTGCGCCGGGAACGACGACGAAGACGGCGTTACCTTCGACTCCATGTTCATCGCCTGCCAGACCCTCGATTTGACGGTCACCGCCAGCGCCGCCGGCCTGCTCGATGCTTGGATCGATTTCGCCGGTGACGGCTCCTTCGGCGAAGCCGGAGACCAGGTCTTCACCGACCAGGCATTGACCGCCGGCGACAACGCCTTGACGGTGGACGTTCCCTGCTCGGCCACCGAAGGTTCCACCTACGCCCGCTTCCGCTTCAGTTCGGCGGGCGGCCTGGCCCCCGGCGGTGAAGCCATGGACGGCGAGGTGGAGGACTACGTGCTCCTCGCCAAGGGCGTGGACTTTGGCGACGCACCGGACACCTACGGCACCAGCCAGGGCGCCGGTGGACCGCTCCACGGCGTGAATCCGGATGCCACCCTCTTCCTCGGGGCCTGCGTCGACACAGAGGACGACGCCGCCACTCCGCTCGACGCCACCGGCGACGATGCGAGCGTCGGCGACGCGGTGACCGGCACCTGTGCCGGCGACGACGACGAGGACGGCGTCACCTTCGAGACGATGGTGGTCGCCTGCCAGACAGCGGAGATTACCGTGACGGCGGGAGCCGATGGCCTGCTCGACGCCTGGCTCGACTTCGGTGGCGACGGTACCTTTGGCGAAGCGGAAGATCAGGTCTTGGCTTCCCGGGCGGTCACCGCCGGTTCCAACACGCTGACCTTCCCGGTGCCCTGCACCACCACCGGCGGAGACACCTTTGCGCGCTTCCGATTGAGTTCCGCCGGCGGTCTGCCCACCGGCGGTCCGGCGATGGACGGCGAAGTCGAGGACTATGCCGTAGCCACCAAGTCCGTGGACTTCGGCGACGCGCCGGACACCTACGGCACCACCTTCGCCAGCGGTGGCCCGAACCACGGCGTGACCGACGGCTTCAGCCTGGGCGCCGCCATCGATGCGGAGACCGACGGCTTGCCCTCGCCGGACGCCACCGGCGACGACCTCGACGGCACCGACGACGAGGACGGCATCACCTTCGCCGGCGGTATGGCGATGGCCAGCGCCTGCGACGACACCACTCTCACCGTCGCCCTCACCAACACGGCAGGGGTCACCACGCCGCTTCTCGACGCCTGGATCGACTTCGACAGCGACGGCGCCTTCGACGATCCGCGGGACCGCATCGCCAGCGCCTTGCCGCTGACGGTCCCAACCACCGAGGTGAGCTACACGGTGCCCTGCGACGTGCAGTCGGCGGAAAGCTTCGCGCGCTTCCGGTTGAGTTCCACGGGCGTGACCTCGCCCACCGAGCCGGCGATGGACGGTGAAGTCGAGGACTACGGCTTCATCGTCAAGGGACTGGACTTCGGCGATGCGGCGGATCCCACTTTCCCCACCCTGCTGGTGAACGACGGCGCCCGCCACTCGGTGCTGCTGGTGGGCAATCCCATCCTCGGCGCCGGTGTCGATACGGAGCCGGATGGCCTACCCTCGCCGGCCCACAACGGTGACGATCTGGACAACACCGACGACGAGGACGGCATCGCCTTCCCGGGCGTGCTGGTGCCGGGCGCCAGCGGTGAGGTCACGGTCACCACCGGTACCACCGGCGGCTTGGTGAGCGGCTGGATCGACTTCAACCAGGACGGCGACTGGGACGATCTCGGCGAGCAGGTGCTCACCGATGTTCCGCTGCCGGCCAACGACAGCGTCGACCTCACCTTCCCGGTGCCCGTAGGCAGCCCGGACGGCACCGCTTGCACGCGCTTCCGCATCAGCAGCCAGGCGGGCCTCGGTGCGAGCGGCCCGGCGCCGGACGGCGAGGTGGAGGACCATCTGGCGCCGATCGGCGTTGAGGAGGCGGCGATCGGCGTCGCCAAGGAGTTGATCGATGTGGTGGAGGAACCCGACGGGCGCTTCCTGGTGACCTTCCTCATCCGCTTGGTCAACTACGGCAACGTGCCGTTGTCCGACCTCAACAGCGACGTGGACTTCTCCTTCGCCTTTGCGGCGGCGGCGAGCTTCGAGGCGGTGACGCCGGTGAGCAGCGACTTCACCGTCAACGACGACTTCGACGGTGTCTCCCTGATCGAGCTCCTGGCGCCCGGCAACGCCCTGCTGGTCGGCGGTTCCGGCGAGGTCATGGTCTCCGTGCGGGTCGATCCCGGCGGCAACGCCGGTCCCTACGAGTGCTCCACCCTGGGGCGCGGCACCAGCCCGGGAGATGTTGAAGTCACCGACGTCTCGCAGGCCGGCAGCGACCCGGACGCCAACGACAACGGCGACCCCGGCGACGACGACGAGCCGACGCTGATCGACTTGCCGGTCAGCATCCTAGAGATTCCCACCGTTGGCGAAATCGGCCTTCTGGTACTGGCGATGCTCCTGGCCCTAACGGCCATCGGCACCCTGCGGCGGCGGATGGCGATGCGGTAAGGCCAACCGCTAGATCCAGCGGCAAAGAAAAGGCCGGATCTCACCCGAGATCCGGCCTTTTCCGTCTTCCCCTGACGGCGAAGTTCCCTACTCGCCCCAGCTCACCTTGCCGCGCACCATGCCGCCGCAGCCACCCTCGGCGAAGGGCTTGGGGCAACCGCCGGCGGTGTAGCAAACCCTGCCGGAAAAACCGTCCGGGTTGATGGTGGCGATCCAGCTCTTGACCTTCTCGCGCACCTGCTCGGCGTTGTAGCCGTGCTCGGCGATCAGGCGGTTGGACAGTCCCCAAATGGAAAGCGACATGTTGCACGGGCAACAGCAGGTGTAGGCGGTGTTGTCCGAGCAGCAGGGCGCCGGCAGGGCTTCGAGGGCCTCTTTCTTGACGAGTTCCTGGGCGTCCGTGAGTTCGATCGAACTCTCCCACTCGATGAACCGATGCGCCTGGGCCTTGACGTCCGTGAAGGGGATGGGATCGCCGTCACCGAAAAAGGGACTCAGGGCAAAGCCGGCGCCGAGAAGGACGCCGAGGGTCAGAACGATGGCAATTCGCTGAGAAGTCTTCATAGATCGATCCTCGTGATGGTCCGGTCGGTAGGGCTCGAACACTGCTTGACGAACGCTCAACTGCAAGAATCGCGCAATCGCCACACCACCGATTCTACATCTCCTGCTATCTTCAGTCGGTCTATTGCGTAGAAGCCCTATGAAATACCGCACCCTCGCCTGGGCCGGACTGGCCGCCCTACTCATCCTCCACCTCGATTTCTGGCGCCCTCAACGGCCGGTGCTGTACTTCGGCTGGCTGCCGGAGGAGATGGCCTGGCGGCTGGCCTGGCTGGTGCTCGCCTGCCTGTACTTGATCTTCTTCACCACTGAGGTCTGGCGGGACGAATGAGCGATCCCCTCGTCCAGCTCGCCCTGGCGGCCGCCCTCTATGTGTCAGTGGTGCTGGTGCTCGGCGCGATCGCCACCCGGCGTGCTGGCCGGTCGCCGGAGGAGTACTTTCTGGCCGGCCGGACCCTCGGACCGCTGGTGTTGTTCATGGCGCTCTTCGGCACCAACAACACCTCCTTCGTCTTGGTGGGAATTCCCGGCCTCGCCTACGGCCTCGGCATCGGTGTCTTCGGTCTCAACGCGCCGATCGTCGCGCTGGGCATTCCCTTGACCTTTTGGGCGATCGGCTCCCCCGCTCGCCGGCTAGCGGCAAAGCTGGAGGCGCTGACCCCGGCGGAGCTCTACGCCAAGCATCTGAAGTCGAAGACCGTCGGTTTCGTGCTCTTCGGGCTCTTCACCCTCTACACCGTGCCGTACATGGTGCAGGCGGTGAAGAGCGCGGCGTTGATCCTCTCGGAGTCGAGCGACGGGCGCCTTTCGGCCGCCGTCGCCGCCCTCGGCGTGGTGTTGGTCGCCCTCGCCTACACCAGTCTCGGCGGCATGCGGGCAACGGCCTGGACCAACGTCTTCCAGGGGGTGGTGTTCATGGTCTTCATGGTAGCGGCCTTCTTCCTGATGTCGCATTCCCTCGGGGGATTGAGCGCCGCCATGGAGCGGGTGCGGGACGTCGATCCATCCCTGCTGGTCAAGGGCAGCGGCGGACTGTTCGCTCCCAAGGCCTGGGCCTCTTGGGGGCTGGTGATCTCGCTGACGGTGATCACCTTCCCCCACATGATGGTGCGGTTGATGTCCGCCGACCAGGAGAAGACCCTGCGCCAAGTCAGCCGCTACTACCCGGTGGCTCTGGGCATCCTATGGGTGCCGGCGGTGTTGATCGGAGTCTGGGGCGCCGCGGCCTTTCCCGGGCTCGAAGTGCCGGATCAAGTGTTCCACCGGATGACCGCCACGCACTTGCCGGCGATTCTCGGCAGCCTGGGCTTCCTGGCAGTGCTGGCGGCGGTAATGTCCACCCTCGATGCGCAGATCCTGACCCTGAGTTCGATGGTGGTGCGCGACGTCATCGAGCCCGCTCGCGGCAAGAAGCTCGACTCGGAAGTGTGGGTGGGGCGTATCTTCTCGGCGGCCATCGGGGCGGTGGTGTTCGTGCTCGCCATCACCTGGGACGACTCCGTTTTCGGCATCTCCCGCAAGGCTTTCGAAGGCTACCTGACGCTCTTTCCGACCCTGCTCCTCGGCGTTCGCTGGCAGCGTTTCACCGCCGGCGGCGCCCTCGCTTCGCTGGCCGCCGGCAACGCGGTGCTGATTCTGGGCTGGAGCGGCCACCTGCCGACGGCGGGATTCCTGCCGCCTTTCTGGGCCCTGGTCGCAGGCTTCGTCGCCGGCATCGCGGTGAGCCGTTTGCGCCCGGCCAACCAGCCGGCCTGAGGCCTTTTTGGGGGGCCTAGCGCCCCTCTCGTGCAGATGGCGTCAAGGGGCTACAATAGGCGTTTCGATCGCTGAGCATGCGTGATCCAGCAATCCTTCACCCTTTCTCTGAACGCCGAAAGTCGATGACCATATCCAATCCCACTCCATCTCACTCCAGTCCACCCATCTCCAGCTCTTCCACCACCTACTCGCTGACCGGCTGGGACCTCTCGGAGCTCCTTCCCAACACCGAACCCGCCGAAGTCGATCGTCGTCTCGCCGCCCTGACAGCGGATGTCGAAGCCTTCGAGGGTCTGCGGCCGCAGTTGACCGCGGCGATGGAACGGAACGATTTTCTTCAGGTGGTTTTTTCCTTCGAGGCGATCTTCGAGCGGTTCGACACCTTTCTCGGCTATGCCTCCTTGTGGTTTGCCGAAGACACCCAGTCGCGACCGGCGCAGAGTTTCCGCAACCGTATCGATCAGATCGTCACCGGTCTGCACAACCGCATTCTGTTCTTCGAGGTGTGGTGGAAGTCCCTCGACGACGCGGCGGCGGAGCGGCTGCTGCCGACCGTTGAAGAGCACGCCGACCATCGGCACTTCCTGGCCAACCTGCGCCGCGAGAAGCCGTTCACCCTGCGCGAGTCTTCGGAGCAGTTGATCAACGTCAAGGACTCGAACGGCATGAGCGCCCTGCTGACGCTCTATTCGATGCTCACCAACCGCCTCGAGTACCGTCTCGAAGTGGACGGCGAGGAGAAAGTCCTGCCGCGCGACGGCCTGATGAGTTACGTTTTCTCGCCCCGCGCCGAGCTGCGCGAAAAAGCCTACCGCGAGCTCTACGGCACCTACGAGGAGGAGGCCACCATCCTCGGCCAGATCTACTCCAATCGAGTGCGAGACTGGGCCGCCGAGAACCTCGACTTGCGCGGCTTTTCTTCCCCCATCGCGGTCCGCAACCTGCACAACGACATCCCCGATGAAGCGGCCCAGGTACTCCTCGATGTAGCCGCCGAGAACGCTCGAGTGTTCCGCCGTTACTTCCGCATGAAGGCCCAATGGCTGGGGATGGATCGCCTACGCCGCTACGACCTCTACGCCCCCATCGCCACGTCTGACCGGGAGATTCCCTACGAAGAAGCGGTCGCTTCGGTGCTCGACACCTTCGCCGACTTCCACCCGCGGGTGGCGGAGCTGGCCGAGCGGGTCTTCCGCAACGGCCACATCGACAGTGAGGTGCGCAAGGGCAAGCGGGGCGGAGCCTTCTGCTCCACGGTGCTACCGCGCTTCACACCGTGGGTGTTGGTGAACTACAACAACCGGGTGCGGGACGTAGCCACTCTGGCCCACGAACTGGGCCACGCCGTCCACAGCATGCTGGCCGAAGACCACTCCTGCTTCACTCAGCACGCCTCCCTGCCGCTAGCGGAAACGGCCTCGGTGTTCGCGGAGATGTTGATGACCGATCGCCTGCTGCGGGCGGAGACAGATCCCCTGACCCGCCGCGAGCTGCTGGCCGCCTCGGTGGACGATTTCTACGCCACCGTGCTGCGCCAGGCCTACTTCGTGCGCTTCGAGATCGACGCCCATCGCGCTGTCCTCGAAGGCGGATCGGTAGACGAACTGAACGCCCTCTATATGGAAGGCCTGGCCCATCAGTTCGGCGACTCGATCGATGTGGCGCCGGAGTTTCAGTACGAGTGGTTGAGCATCCCCCACATCTTCCACACGCCCTTCTATTGCTACGCCTACAGCTTTGGACAGCTCCTGGTGTTGGCCCTCTACCGCCGCTACCTGGAAGAGGGAGAAGCCTTCAAACCTGGATACTTGAAATTGCTCAGCTATGGCGGGTCAGCGCGACCCCAGGAAATTCTCGAAGAGGCCGGTATCGACATGACCGATCCGGAATTCTGGCGCGACGGCTTCCGGCTGGTGGAAGACCGAGTGGACGAGCTGGAGGCGCTGGAAGAGTAAGAAGCTAACCGACAGCACCAAAATAGTGCAGAGCCGCCAGCGACGCGAGGGCGAGAGCGGCCGGTAGGCCCTGGATCCACAGAATCTTGCGGCTCGCCGTCGCCGCTCCGAAGATCGCCGCCACCACCACGCAGAGCAGGAAGAACACCTGGATTTGCACCCCGCAGGCGGCACTCGGGTGCAGCAGGCCCCAGATCAGCCCGGCGCTCAAGAAGCCGTTGTAGAGACCCTGATTGGCGGCAAGAGCCTTCGACGCCTCCGCCTGCTCGCGGGTGGTCCCGAAAGCGGCTCTGCCCTGCGGGGAAGTCCACTGGAACATCTCCAGGTAGAGAAAGTACAGATGCTCCAGAGCGACAAGAACGACCAGGACCACGCTGAGGATTTTCATCTCATCCCTTCTCGGAGGCTTTTACCAGCCCCTGCCGCACCACCTCGTAGTCGTAGGTGGTGACCTCCAAGGCATGCCCCCAGGGGTCGGCGAAGTAGATCGACCAGGCGCTTTGGTGGTCTGACACCCGCTCGACGGTCACCGCCTCGCCGCGTGTATCCAGAAGGTTCAGGACCGCCAGACGCCCGAGGAAACGGAGAAATCCCTCCCCCGAAGCACGGAAGGCGACCCAGCGGAAGGCACCGACGGACGGAGTCACCCGCACCGCGGGATCGATGCCGTGGCCGTCCGCTCGGAACAAGGCCAACATGGTTTGTCCCTGGTCGTTCGAGATCATCAGCGGCCCACCCGGGCTCAAGGCCCAGTCCTTGCGCTCGGCGAGGGCGTCGAGCCCCAGGACTTCTCCGTACCAGCCCACGGCCTCCCGGCGGGACGGCACGAACATCTCGACGTGGTCGATGCCCTCGAAACCCGGGTGTGATCCAGATTCGCTAGGGGGTGGTGAAGAGTTCATGAATTTCGTGCTCCGAGCCCGACGGGCGAGGCGGCGCCGAAGGCGCCGAGGACGGGGGCGAGACCGAAAAGCTGCGCTTCCTCGGTCGAGGGGGAGCCCAGCCCCTCTGAAAGAGCAAGCTAGCGGGTCTGCTGAAACGATGCGCGAAGCGCTCTTCAGCAGACCTGCTAGCCATCAGGCCTGAAGATGAAGTAAGCGGCGCCGCCCAGACACAGCGCCGCCCATACATAGTCGAGCTTGATCGGTTTGCCCATCACCAGCACCGAGAAGGGCATGAACAGCACGAGCGACAGGCCCACCTGGAGGATCTGGAGTTCCGACAAACTCAGCACCTGGTACCCGATGCGGTTCGCCGGAATGTGGACGGTGTACTCGAAAAAGGCAATCCCCCAGCTCACCGCCGATGCGACGTACCAGGGACGGTGGTCCAGCAACTTCAAGTGCAGATACCAAGCCGTCAACATGAACAGGTTGGATATCACCAGCAGGCACAGCGTGCGGCTCAAAATAGACATGATCCGCGCACCTTACCAGTCGCATCCATCCAGCCTGCATTTCTCACCAGTGATCTTAGCGTGAGGCCGAAGGTCGCTGGAGATGCAAGGCATCCGCGGGGTCTGCGACGAAAGCGTACTTTCAGTACGTCGAGGAGCAGGTTCTGCGGATAACGCAGCAGATTCAGTGGCATAGGTAGTCGCAGTCGATAGCGGGCGAGAAATGCAGGCAAAACTCAGCGCGCGAGCCAGAGGGTACCCATCGAACGCTCCTTGCCCTTCCTCAACTCGGCGTGCGTGCCTTCGAAGCGCCCGTCGTCGAAGCTGCCCTCGAAGGTGAAGGTCCGGCGACCATTTTCGTTCTTGACGGTTCCCGCGAGAGAACCATTGTCCAGGCTACCGGTGGCCGTTCCCTTGTAGGTGTGGGGCTCGCCGCTGAAACGAAAATCGAAGGCGATGTCCCAGGTGTTCTCACCGGTCGGCGTCAAGGTCGCCTTGAGATCGCCACGGGTGTTGTCGTAGGTCCAGAAATACTCGCCCTTCAACACCTGTTGATCCGGCGCGGCGACCAGCGAGGCGGTGAGGACGAGAGCGGCGACGGCACCGAGCAGCAAGATCTTCTTCATATCGGACTCCCTTGGTTGAGTGGACATAGCTGTCTACTACTATTGTACGCGTAATCCGTCCGAAAGGTCCCGCGGGTTCGGCTTCGGCGCTGAGCCGAACCCGCCTCTACCGTCGCGAAGCCGAGCGGGCTACGGCACGGTCGGCGGCGGTTGCTGGGTGAAGGTGCGCTCCGTATCCGCATCGGCGCCGGCCTGACCGGCGAGCAGCACGAAGCTGAACGACGATCCGCGCAGCTGCGACACGCCGTGGCAGCCCATGCAGCCGCCCATGTTGTACGCCACCGGCTGGATCTGATCCTTGACCAGAGTGCCGAAGGCGAGGTTGTAGCCCGTCCGCGCGAAGCCCGCCGAGCCGTTGTTCTGGATCCCCGAGGGACATCCACCGGTCAAGGTGCAGCCGGCCGGCGCGGTGCCGGAGAACTTGCCGTTGACGGAGGTCAACGGCGCCAAGCCTTGGAAGTGCTGCAATCCGAGATTGGTTTCCAGAGCAAGGTTCGCCATGAACTGCGGCTGGCCGATGCCCAGCGGATCGTTCGTCGACACCGGGAAGGCCGGATCGCTCGGCGCAGACAGATTGTTCAAGTCCACCGGCTGAAACTGGGTGCCGATGAGCTGGTAGTTGAGCCACACGGAGTTCGGATTCTTCTCTCGGATGGCCGCCCACACCGACTCGTTCACTTCCATGGTGTTCGGCAGGATGGTGTTGACCTGCCGCTTCACCGGCAGAGGAGAGCTCGGATCGAGGGGGTTGGGATAGAACCCGGCGCTATTCGGAGCATCGAGCGGCCGGCCGTCCCAGTAGTTGACGTAGCTGTAGCCACCCTGCTCGATCTCCTTGTGCTCCCAGGAAGAAAAGATGAAAGTGCCGCCGATCCCCTTCTGCCCGGTGCTCTGATGCACCCGCTGAATGATGTGGAATCCGACCAGTCCGAAGACCCCCTCGCGGCACTCGACCGGATCCGTCTCCGAGGTCGAAACGTAGTACAGGGCCTTCTTGGTGTAGTACTTGTCGTAGTCCGCCGGATCGTGAAGGGGAATCCACGCCGCCTTGGTGTGGACGGCACCCATCCCGCACGGCTCGATAGAGGGATCCGTCGGTCCCTTGAGGTTGTGCTGCATGCATTCCAGTGCCGAGTAGTCGAGCACCGCGTTCGAGTTCGGACCGGAGGTGCTGCCGTCCGGCCGGGTCGAGGAATTCGAACGATAGGGCAACCGCAGGGGCGCGTCCGGATCCATCATCGCCGCCTGCTTGACGGAGTCCTTGTAGAGGTCCTTGTAGGTGGCGCTCGTAGACTGCACCGTGGTGTTGACCACGTAGTTGAAGAAGTCCCAGTTGACCTTGACCTCGTAGCGGATCGGCTGCGGGCTCGGATCCGTCGGCAAGCCCTTCCAAACGTGCGGCGACACGGCGTGCTGCGGCACCTGCTGGCAAAACTCCGCCTTCGGTCCGGAAGGATAACCATGGCAAAGTTGATCGGGCGTCTCTAAAGCCTCGGAGAGCACTTCCAGGGTTTCGTCCAAGCTGTCCGGCAAGGACTTCGAGGTTTGGAAGACGATCTCCTGACCGCCGTTGCCGGCGGCCGGACAATCGGCCACGTCCCCGCTAATGTTTCCGAGGTACTGCACCGGCTGGCGCCACTCTCCCGGCGGCGTCGGGTTGGGGGTCACCAGGGGGCCGGGTCCGAAGTCGAAGATTTCTCGTTTCTCTTTGAAGGTTTCCCACACCACCAGCGAGGCGAGGTCACCGGCAGTGGTATCCGTGAAGGCCGCGTCGGCATCCGGGAAGCCACGCGCATAGCTGTTCGAGCTACTCGGATCGACCGCCGGCCAGTTCAGAGCGACGAAGGTGTTCCACGAGAAGTAGTCGTAGTCTGGCTGCTGGGCGGTCGCGGGAATGTTGGGCGGCGCCGGGCAGGCGAGATCGAGGGTTCCGCCGGGGCCGGTGCAGACGGCCACCTCGACTTCGCCGTCGGGCTTCTCCACCGGCTGACAGGCGAGAGCGAAGATTAGAGCGGACGATACAAGCGATCGCAGGATGACCTCACAACGCATTTCAAACTCCCTCCAAGGCAATGGATCATAGGAGCGCTGGCAAAGCACCCCCCACTTACCCAATGCCTAAAACGCGTACTTTCGTTTCGGGGAGTTGTCAGGGAATCAGGACGACCTTGCCGTTGCGTCCGGTCTCGACGACCAGCGCATGGGCCTCGGCGGCTCGCTCGAGCGGCAATTCAGCGCTGACGGCGGGATGCAGCGAGCCCTCCGCCAGGGCCGCACCGAGCGCGCGGTGGATTTCCGCCATCTCGTCGCCAGAGGCGTTCGCCAGGGCCAGGCCGCGCACCGTCGCGTCGCGCATCATGGCGTGGCGCGGGTCGATCTCGATGCGCCCCCGGCTACCGATCACCACGATGCGACCGCCGGGAGCCACCGCCTGCAGGTCGTCGTTCAAGTTGCGGTGTGCAGCCATCTCCAAGATCAAATCGAAGCCGTCGATGCCCGCCGCCTCCATCGCAATGTCCAGATGGTCCGGCGCCGAGTGATCGAAAACACCTTGTGCACCCTGCGAGCGAACGAACTCCCGACCCTCAGCAGAACTGGCGGTTCCGAAGACGCGCAGCCCTCGGGAGACGGCGAGTTGCACCGCCGCCGATCCGACGGAACCGGCGGCGCCATGCACCAGCAGCGTGTCGCCAGCCACCGCTTCGCCGAGTTGCACCAACGCACGATATGCCGTGGCACAGGGAATGCCGATCGCCGCGCCCTCGGAGAAGGAACATTTCGCCGGCAGCGGCCAGGCCTGATCGGCGAAACAGGTCAACCG
Source organism: Acidobacteriota bacterium (assembly GCA_039030395.1). Classification (NCBI taxonomy): domain Bacteria; kingdom Pseudomonadati; phylum Acidobacteriota; species Acidobacteriota bacterium. Next base: position 216,289 of record JBCCEF010000005.1, on the reverse strand, counting down.
CTCGGCGTGTCCGCCGGTTCGCCGCCCGCCCCAACCGGCAACGTACACCCGATCCCCAGGGCGGTGGGACTCCACCCCGGCCCCGACGGCTTCCACCACCCCGGCGGCGTCGGAACCGGGCACGTAGGGCAGGTCCGGAAGTTCTCCATAGGCTCCGGCTCGAATGTAGGTATCGACCGGGTTGATGCCGGCGGCGTGTACCTGCACCAGCACCTCCCCGCTGCCCGGCACGGGATCCGGCACCTCTTCCAGACGCAGCACCTCCGGACCACCGAAGGCGCGAACCCTCACCGCCCTCATCGCCTCGGAGACCTCATGGCTCGGGTAGCAGGGTGAAGCCCTCGCGCCGAAAATCCGCATCGAGGGCGGCAACCCGGACGAGCCTCAGGCGTCGTAGCAGCACGAACGAGGTGCAGTCAGTGAAGCTGTAGTGCTTGTCGGAACGCTCTTTGAAAAGGATCCAGGCGGCCATTTCGTCGGCCACGGTGAGACGGATTTGCTCGACGGACGACGGATCTCGCAGCACCGTCCCCACCCGCTGGCCGATCGGGTGGCCGAGGCGCATACGGCACAGGGTAACGGTTTCATCGAACACGTAGTTCGAGGTCATCAACCGCCCCTCGAAGGATCGGATCAGCTCGCAGACGCTGGCGTGGTCCGGATCCCGCCGATTGACGTAGGCGAACCAGACGCTGGTATCGACGAAAAGGCGCTGCAAGGCCTACTCGGAGTACAGAGCGAGGTCGTGATCCCGTCCGCGCGATCCTTCGTCGGATCCGATGCCTTCAATGGCGGCCAGACCATCACGACGCTCATCGATCTCGTCGGCCAGGTACGCCGAAACCGCTTCGCGCACCACTCCGGCGAGGCTGCGACCCTGCCGTTCGGCCATCGCTCGGAGGGATTCATACTGCCAATCTTCGAGCTGGATTTGCGTTCGATGCTTGCTCATGTCTTACATCATACATCACTTTCACTGTCAGCCCTTCGGATACGTTCCGAGCACGCTCATCTCCTCCGTCAAAGGCCGCACCGCTTCGAGGGCCGCGGCGACTCGCTCGGACTCCGCATGGCCTTCGAGATCGAGATAGAAGCGAACCTGCCAGGGGGTGCCCCGGCGCGGCCGCGACTCCAGCTTAGTGAGGTTGACGCCGCGCTCCGCGAGCTGGGTCAACACCTTCCCCAGGGATCCCGGCTCATGGGACAGCACCAGTTGCAGCGAGGTCTTGCAGTCCGCCTCGGCCGGGCACCGGGCCGCCTCCACCGCCACCTCGAAAAACCGCGTGGCGTTGCCCGTGTCGCTCTGGATGCCGCGTTCGAGGATCTCCAGACCGTAGACCTCCGCCGCCCGCTCGCTGGCGATCGCCGCCACGCTGACATCGCCCCGCTCCCGCACCTTGCGGGCGGAGCCCGCGGTGTCGAACTCCGCCACCGGCCGCACCCACGGCAGGCGCCGAAGGAAGGCTTCGCACTGCATCAAGGCCTGGGGGTGAGAGATCACCGTGCGGAGGGTCTCGACAGAGCTTGCCGGCAGGGCCAGTAGACAGTGCTCGATGGTGCGCACCACCTCACCGGAGATCACCAGGCCGCCCTCCGCCAACAGGTCGTAGGTGGCGTGGATGCTGCCGGCGGTGGAGTTTTCGATCGGCAACAGGGCAAAGTCCGCGCTGCCGCGGCGCACCGCCGCGGCGGCCTCCTCGAAGGATTCGTGGCCGGTGAGCAGGGCACCCCCCTCGCGCCCGGCGTAGCGTTCCTGAGCCGCCAGGTGGCTGTAGGAACCCTCGACCCCTTGGTACGCCACCCGCAGCGGCACCTTTGCCCGATGGCGAACGTGCTCCTGCTGGTGGGCGATGGACATCTCCATGATCTGGCGGTAGAGCCCCTCGATGCGGTGCGGATCGAGCCCCAACTCCTGCGCCTCCCGGCGCACCCGCTGAAACACCAGATCTTCCCGCTGCCGGTCCCTGAGCGGCGAAGCGGCGCCGATCTTGGCGTCGGCGATGGCGTCCACCTCGTCCATACGGCGTTTGAGCAGGGCGAGGATCTCCCGGTCGATGGCCTCGAGGGCCTCGCGGGAATCCTGCAGGGGGGAGCGGTTCATCGGTCGTTCCTCGGGAGGCTTGCCGGCGGGTCCTCCGCCGCGACGCCCACCACGCCGAAAGACTCGAGCTGCGCGCCCGGCGGCAATCGCACATAGAAGAAGACCTTTCCCGGTTGTGGCAACCGGATCCGCCCGGGCAGCGGCGACCAGCCGACCTTCTCCCCCTCGCGCATCCGCACATCGACCTGGGCGGCGGCAGCCGCCACTTCCGAACCGACCCACTCCAACCGATACTCCCCCGGTTCGAAATAGCCTTTGAACAAGCACCAGCCGCCGGTCGCCTCGTAGACGGCCCGTTGTTCGGCGACGCGGGCGCCGTCTGCACAGAAGCCTTCCGCCGCCCGGAAGGGCCGGCGCCGCTCGAGCCGGGGATCCGGCGGGTCGAGGGCATAGAGGCGCAGCACCGGACCTCGTCGGGTCGGGCTGGGATGGAAATCCTTGAGCGGCGTCATCTCATCGAAGATCTGACGGTAGCGCTGGGCAAACACCCGGTGATGTTCTTTGGTCAGATTCTCCGGCGCGAGGAAGCGCCGGTAGGCGGCACTCGACAGGAGCAGAAAATCATTCTGTGGATGGCGAATCTGATCGAGCGAAAAACGGCCGGCGAAACGCGAGTTACTGTAGGGAAAGTCCGGCGGCAAGCGAGGGGTATACGACTCCTTGACGAAGCGGGCACCGGGCGGCAGGTGATCCACGATCCAGGCCATCGTCCACTCGCGATTGCTCGGGCTCGCCAACCCCACGGCCTGCTGCGCCGTCGTCCACCAGGGCAACGCCAGGGCGGCGACCAGCAGCAGCGCGGCCAGCCACGACCGTTTTGCGGAACCCCCTGGCCGCTCGCTACCGAAGCACCGCCACCAGCCGGCCAGGCCCACTCCGAGAAGCACCGCCAACACCGGCAAAACCGGCAGCAGGTTGCGCTTGACCACCATCGTCATCGCCACCATCAGCCACAGAAAAGTGAGCGGGAAAACCAGGTTCCAGGCCACCCGCCGCAGGGTGTCGCGCCGATGCCACAAGAAGCCCGATAGGCCGAGCAGAAGAGCGCCGATCCCGAAGGTCACCCACAGCTCGTTGCCGTACCAGGCGAGGTTACTCTGCGGCTGCACCCCGAGCCAGCCGCCGCCGGCGTACTGGCGCACTCCGAAGAAGATGCCGCGGCGGCTCAAGAAAGCCGCTTCCGGATGCTTGAACATCGCCACCATCACCACCAGAAAACTCCCCAGGGAAGCGGCGCCGGCCCACAGCAGTCCGGCGTTCCATCGCCGGGAGGTCAACCGGTGCAGCAGCCACACCGCAATGATCGCCACCGCCACCACGCCGGCCGGGTACTTGCTGGCCGCGGCCAGGCCCGACGCGGCGCCGGCGAGCAGGTAGTCGCGCCGGTTCTCAACATCCACCAGGCGCCCGACACAGGCGGCGCACAGGGTGGCGAAAAACGCCGAAACGGTGTCGCACAGGATCAGGTGGCTCAACTGGTTGAAAAGCGGCGAAAAGATCAGCAGCAGCGAGGCCGCCAGGCCGCCAAAGCGACCTCCCAGGCGGGTCGCCAGGGCGTACACCGGCAGCACCGTGAGGGCGCTCGCCAGGGCCACCACCGAGCGCAACACCCACCAAGCACGATCGATCGGCTCGGTCACTCCCCATAGGCCGATTAGGCTCGCCGAGAGGCCCGAAAACAGCTCCGCCAGCCACAGCGCGAAGGCCCCGGCCCAGTACAGAAAATGGCCGTAGTTGAAGGACGGCGACAGCAGCCGCCCTTCGTTGATCAGCGTCGACTGCTTATAGTAAGTGCCCTCGTCGGCATAGTAGTGGCCGGAGATTTCGTACTCGATACCGGTGAAGCGGACGACCAGGGAAAGGCCGAGGAGCGCCAAGGGCAACCAGCGGCCGGGCTTGCGCAGCAGCGTCGGGTGCCGCCAAACGGCCCACAGGCTGGCGCCGGCAGCGAGGCCGGCGACGGTGCGAGGCAGACCGGCCGGAAGGTCTAACTTTGCGTCCAATAACCAGAGGACGACCAAGGCCCCCCACGCCCCGGCGGCAAGCCACCGGCTGACCTCTCCCCCACCTCCGGTACGGCCCATCTCCGCCACCTTCACCATCTCCACGGGTCTCCAGAACGTCGACGATGCCACCTCGGAACCGAACTCTATCGGGACACCCGGATGTCGAACCAGCGCCGATAGGACTGTTCCCGGCCGGTCACCGGCGAAACGGACTCGTCCGACACCTCGACCAGGGCTCGAAAGGATCCGGGGCGCGTCGGGGTACCGGCGATCCGGCCGTCGGCCTGGAGGGTGAGCCCTGCCGGCAAGCGCCCTTCGAGTACCCGCCAGGAGCGCTCGCCGGTCCCGCCGACGGCGGTCAGCGGATGACTCCACGACTCGCCTAACCGCGCCTCCGGGAGGCGGCTCGAATCGGCCATCGCCAGGCCGCGAAAGCCGCCCAGGCGGGCGGCCAAGCGCTCCGCCGTTCGCTCGGCATCGGCGACTCGCGGTCCGGCGACCCGGTTGTCGAGTTCGAAGGGATCGTCCTCGAGGTCGTAGAGCTCTCGCTCGCCGGTGGCGTATTCGACGTACTTCCAGCGGTCCGTGCGCAGGGCCACCCAAGGCGGCACGACATCCGGATCGACACCGAAGTTCTCGAAGCGCAAAGCATCGCGCCAGCCAGCGCCGTGACCTTCGGCCAGCGGCAGCAGGCTCCTGCCCTCGGCAGGCCGCTCGATACCGGCCAGGTCCAGGAGGGTTGCCGCCAGATCGAGATCCACCGCCACCAGTTCCGTCATCACCCGCGGCGCCACCCCCGGCAAGCGCATCAGCAGGGGCACCCGGATCGACTCTTCATAGGGCAGCGACTTGGTAAACAGCCGGTGCTCGCCCCACAGCATGCCGTTGTCGGAAGTGAAAACGACCACCGTATTGTCGGCCAGGCCGCGCTCTTCGAGGCGGACCATCAGATCCCGAACCATGCGGTCCACCGCGCCCAGGGCTTCGAGCTGGCCGCGCGGCAACACCCCGACCAGCCCGGATTCAGCATTGTGCTGGTGGAAGAAGTCCTCGCGCCGCCGCACGTAGTCCGGCTTGTCGGCGAGGTCCTCCTCGTCGAAAGCGCGCGCCCGGTAGGAGAAATCGCGCCAGCGGCCGTCATCGGCCTGCGGCGGAATGGCCGGCCGGTGCGGGGCGTGGGTGGCAACGAGCAGAAAGAACGGTTCGCCGGCGCTCGCCTCGTCGAGGAAGGCCAGCGCCGCTTCGGCCTCGACGTAGGTGATGTAAGCGCCAGTCGTTTGCCGCTGCCCCTCTGCCGGCCCGTCCACGCCGCTGGCGCCGACGATCCACTCCGTGTTCCACCAGCGATAGGGTGTGGTGGCCACCATGAAGCGGTTCCAGCCGGGTGGCACCCGCGGCGCGATCTGGTCGTAGAAGTTGAGGTACTTACCGATCAGGCCGGTGCGGTAGCCGCGCCGAGAGAGCAGGGTGGCGAGGGTCTCCGAGTCGTCGAAGCGCGCCGCCGCGCCGTTGAGCGGAGTCGCCGTCAGCACACCCGTCTGGTGCGACGGGAAACCGCCGGCCAACAGGCTCGAGCGGAAGGGACAACACACCGGATTGGTGACGAAGGCATTGTCGAAGCGCAGCGCGTCGCGCCCGAGGGAAGCCGCCAGGTGCGGCATGGCGAAGAGGGTGTCCCAACGCTGATCGTCGGTCACGATCAGCAGGAAATTCGGCGGCGCCGGATCTGGGTTCGAGGGCTCGCCACCACAGCCCGCCAGAGCCGCGACCACGACGACGAGGAGACCTGCGATCCGGCTTCGCGGCGACAAGGGGGTCAATCCGTCTTGCGAGTCTCCACCGCGGCGAGGTCCGGGCGGCGCGAGTGGAAATCCGTCCCGTCCTGGTAGAGCTTCGCCAGCCGCAGCGCATCGGACTCGCCCCACAGGCGCCCGACGAAGGAGATGGAAGCCGGCGTGCCGTCCGTCTTGAAACCGTGCGGTACCACCACCGTCGGGTGACCGGTGAGGTTGGTCAAAAGCAGATGGTTGCCGCCAAAGGAAGGCACGACGTAGGCGTCGAGGTCGCCCAAGGCCTCTTCCATCCGTTCCATCACCTGGCGCCGCACGCGGCTGGCCTGCAGGTACTCCACCGCCGGAATGGTGCGTGCCTGGCGGAACACGTTGGGCCAAGCGTTGGCGATCTGCCGCACCAGCCGGTCATCGTCGCCGCTCAAAGTGAGGTGATCGAAGGCCGCCGCCGCCTCGGCGCTCAGAATGTAGGAAAGATGGGAAACCGGCAGGTCCGACGGCAGCTCGAAGGGCAGCAGCTCCACTCCCAGTTGCCGCAACTTCGCCAAGGCCGCGAGGTCCATCGCCCGCACTTCCTCAGCGGCCTGGTCGGCGTCTTCGTCCAGCGGTTTTTCGAACAGTGAGCGGGTGTAGCCCACCTTCAGCCGGCGCGGATCGCCCTCGGCATCCCAGCGGAACGAACGATCCACCGCAGTGGGATCGCCCACCGGCGGTGGATCGGCGCCGTGGAGCACATCGAAGACCAGGGCGCAGTCCTCCACCGAGCGGGCGATGGGGCCAATCTTGTCCATCGTCCAGGACAAGGCCATCGCGCCGGTCCGACTCACCCGGCCGAAGGTCGGCCGCAGGCCGGTCACTCCGCAGCGGGTGGACGGCGAAACGATCGAGCCCCAGGTCTCGGTGCCGATGGCGAAGGCCACCAGGCCGGCGGCGGTGGCCGAGGCGGAGCCGGCGGAGGAGCCGCTCGAGCCCTGCTCCGGGTTCCAGGGATTGCGCGTCTTGCCGCCGAACCACACATCTCCCCAGGCCAACGCCCCGAGGGTGAGCTTGGCGACCAGTACCGCGCCGGCGTCGTCCAGCCGGCGGACCACCGCGGCGTCCGTATCGAGGCGTTGTTCGCGGTAGGGCTCTGCTCCCCAGGTGGTGGGATAGCCCTTCACCGCCAGCAGATCCTTCGCTCCCCAGGGTACGCCGTGGAGGGGGCCCCGCCAGCGGCCGGCGGCGATCTCGCGATCCGCCGCCTCGGCCTGCGCCATCGCCCGCTCCGAGGTGAGGGTGACCACGCACTCCAGCAGATCGTTCCAGCGCTCCAAACGGCCGAGGTACATGCGGGTCAGCGCGACCGAGGTCACCTGCCGCCGGCGCAGCAGCTCCGCCAGTTCGGTGACCGGCCGGAAGGCCAGTTCTTCGAGGTCCCGCGGCGCCTCGCCCACGGAAACCGCCGAACGGCGCATCGGCCCCGGCGTGTCGCGCTGCGGCGCCGGCAACACCGCGAAACTCTGAGCTGGCGCCACTTCGTTACCGGGTGCCACGGCGCGCACGGCCCGGTAGTCGGCGCGCAGATCGGTGAGCCCTGCGAGCATCAGGTCGCGCTCGTCGTCGGTCAGTTCCAGACCGGCCAGTTGCTCGGCGGCGCGCACCACCTCGCGGGTGATCTCCGGCGCCTCGTCCTCCGCCCACAGGGCGGCCGGCAGCGACGCCCCGACGGCAGCCAGCAGCAGGTTGAAACGGCGCCGGTCGAAGTGGCCGGGGCTCGCTGCGACCGGGTCCTCGCCGCCATCGCCTGCGTGCTCTAGATGCTCGCCGTCTCGCCGCATGGGCCCGTCCTCCGGGGAGTGGATATCGGCAGCGACTGAAACTTTCTCGCGCCGCACAACGTGGACTAGGTGGAACTAGAACGGGATCGGCACCGCAACCGCCGGAACGGTCGAGCGCCGATCCCGAGCACACCCGAGAACCGACGCGGCGAAGCCATCGACCACTGACCAGACGAACGGAATCGGCGCGGACTCTCGACCTCAAGGAGATCACGACCCATGAAAGCGATCAAGCACATTTCCCTAGCCCTGTTGCTCCTGTTGACCTGCGTCGGCAGCGCCGCCGCCTCGGACCTTTGGCTACACGTTCATGTCGATGAAGGTGAAGACGGCGCCCAGGTGCGCGTCAACCTACCGCTGTCGGTGGCCGAGAAGGCCCTGGCGATGATTCCCGAGCAGGAACTCGAAAACGGCCGCATCCAGATCGACGACACGGATTTCTCGATCGCCGAACTGCGCGAATTGTGGCGCTCGGTAACGGATCTCGACGACGTGGTGTTCGTCGACATCGACGACAAAGACCAGCGCCTTCAGGTGCGCAAGGAGGACGGCTACCTGCGAGTGGCGACGGTGGAGTCCAGGAACGGCGAGCACATCGACGCCCGGCTGCCGCTGGAAGTGGTCGAAGCGCTGCTCTCCGGTGAAGGCAACGAGATCGACCTGATGGGCGCCCTGCGCGCGCTGGCCGACCGCGGCGAGGGCGAACTGGTGACCGTGACGGACAACGACACCCACGTGCGGGTGTGGGTGGACCGCTTCGCCGAGGCTCGGTAGCTAGCACCCCCGTCCTCGGCAGCTCTGCTGCCGCCTCGCCCTCGCGGGCTCGGGACGCAAGGCTAGCGATTCCGAGGTCGGGTGAAACAAGGTACGACAGACCGAAATCTTGTAGCGAAAGGAAGTCAACGGATGAAAAAGCTAGCTTGGATTGCCTTCGGTACCTTCGCCGTGTTGCTGGTCGGAACCGTCGGCGCGACCAGCCTGGCGGTGGCCGCCGTCGTCCACTCGGACAAGGTCGCCGTCTCCGTCCAGGAAGACGGCGGCGACTCCTTCTCCTTCGTCATTCCAGCGGCCTTGGTCGGCGTCGGAATGTCCACCGCCACTCACTTCATGCCGGAGGAAGCCCGGCAGGAGCTGCGGGCGGAGATCGGACCCTACAGCGACGACATTCGGAGCCTCGCGTCGGAGTTCGCCGACCTGCCGGACAACGCCACTCTGGTCACCGTCCGGGACGGCAACGACCGAGTGCGGGTTCGCACCGAGAACGGCGCCATGGTGATCGACGTCGAGGAGCCCGGCACGCGGGTCCACGTCGAGGTACCGATGGGGTTGGTGGTGAAGGCGCTCGACTTCGCCACCCTCTAGGCTTTCCGGTCTTTTGCCGCCCTGGCGGCGTTGCGCTCCCTTGAAGTAGCTCCGCTACTCCTGCGGTCGCGCGCCTTGCCAGGACGGCAAAATCCTCGGAAATCCTCTGGGAAGAGCACTACGACCGGCGGCGGGGGGATTCCCTGCCGCCGGTTTTGCTTTGGCTCTCAGCTCTTGACCGCAATGGCGTTGATCTCGAATCGGCTGCCGAAGAGCAGCGGCCCGGAGCCAACGAAGGTGCGGGCCGGGAAGTCCTTCTCGAAATAGGTGGCGTAGACGGCATTGAAGTCGTCGTAGAGCTCCAAATCGGTACAAAACACCTGCACCGACACGAGATCATCCATGGTGGCGCCGGCCAGCTCCAACTTGTCGCGGATGCCGTCGAGCGCCAGCCGGGCCTCAGCCCGGGCGTCCGCCGGTGGCTTGCGGGTTCTCGGGTCGAGCCCCAGGGTGCCGGCGATGTAGACCGTGGGGTGGGCGACCACCGCGTGGCTGAAGGGGCGGCCATCGGCGCCGGGCAGTTTGAATCGCTGGACGGGATCTTCCCCTCCCAGGGCGAAGCCCGCGGCAAAGGCCAGCGCCGCGATCAGCAGGCCGATCAAAACCGTCTTCTTTTGTCCGTTCATTGTTCTCCTCCTGGCAAGGATTCTACCGACCCGGTAGATCCCGATTCGGCGCACGTCCAGGCGCCATCGGTCCCTCTCGGCAACCCATTCGCAAAAATGCGCGTATCATCGGGTACTTCCGGCGCGAATAAATCCGCCACCGGATCAGTACACTGCATGTTCACCGGGGCCGCAGCGAGCGGTTCCCGGCTCAGCGAATACTCGAAGGAGACTGGATCGATGAAAACCGCGGCCAAAGTGGGCCTGATTCTCGTTGTCGTACTGCTCTTGCTGGTCGCCGTCGGCGTCGGCATCTGGGCACTGATGAAAGGCTCCCAGGGAAGCGTCCCGGATCAGACGATCCTCGAGGTGAGCCTCGACGAAGTGCTCCTCGAACAGGTCCCGCAGGATCCCATCGGTTCGCTCTTCGCCGAGGAGCAGATGAGGATGATCGATCTACTGGAGACCCTGGAGGTCGCCTCCCAGGACGATCAGGTGGTTGGGCTGGTGGCGCGCGTCGGCATCATCGGCGGCCTGGCCAACGTACAGGAGGTACGCGACGCCATCCTCGCCTTCCGGGAATCCGGCAAGACCGCCGTGGCCTACACCGACACCTTCGGTGAATTCGGCCCCGGCAACGGCACCTACTACCTGGCCTCGGCCTTCGACGAAATCTACATCCAGCCCTCCGGTGACATCGGGCTGACCGGCCTGGTGATGCAGTCGCAGTTCCTCGCCGGCACCTTCGAGAAGATCGGCGTGACGCCGCGCATGGGCCAGCGCTACGAGTACAAGAACGCCGTCAACACCTTCACCGAGAAGGAGTTCACGGAACCCCACCGGGAGGCCCTGGCGGCCTTCATGGACTCGGCCTTCGGGCAGATGGTGCGGGGCATCGCCGAGAGCCGCGAGATGACCGAAGACGACCTTCGGGCGACCATCGACCGCGGTCCGTTCTACGGCCAGGAAGCGGTGGACGCCGGGCTGGTGGACGGCCTGCTCTACCGCGACCAGGTGTTCGATCGGGTCAAGGAAATGGGCGGCGAGGGCTCGAAGCTGCTCTACCTGTCGCGCTACGCCGAACGGGCCGACGACCTGTGGGATTCCGGCGAGACCATCGCCGTGATCTACGGCATCGGCGGCATCCAGCGCGGCGAGAGCACCTACAACCCGCTCACCGGCGCCGCGGCCCTGGGTGGCGACTCCCTGGCTCGGGCGATTCGCTCGGCGGTGGACGACGACGACGTCAAGGCGATTCTCTTCCGGGTGGACTGCCCGGGCGGGTCCTACGTCGCCTCGGACACCGTCTGGCACGAGACCAAGCGGGCCAAGGAAGCCGGTAAGCCGGTGATCGTTTCGATGTCCAACGTCGCCGGCTCCGGCGGCTACTTCGTCGCCATGGCGGCGGACAAGATCGTCGCCCAGCCGGGCACCATCACCGGCTCCATCGGCGTCTTCGGCGGCAAGCTGCTGACCTCCGAGATGTGGGACAAGCTGGGGGTCAGCTTCGACGACGTCAAGACCAGCCAGAACGCCGGCATGTTCATGTCCACCGAGGACTACAGCGAGGCCGAATGGCAGCGCGTGCAGACGGCCCTCGACCGTATCTACGACGACTTCACCGGCAAGGTGGCCGATGGCCGCAGTCTGTCCCTCGAACAGGTTCAGGAGATCGCCAAGGGCCGCATTTGGAGCGGCGAGGACGCCCTGGAAATCGGCCTGGTGGACGCCCTGGGCGGCTTCGATGTGGCCCTGGAACTGGCCCGTGAAGCGGCCGGGATCGAGGCCGACGAAGACATCCAGCTGAGGGAATTCCCGCGGCCGCAGACACCCTTCGAAATGCTGTTCGACAACGACAAGGGCCCAGACAGCAGCGACCAGGCGGCGCGGCTGATGGCCGTGCGGACCTTCGAGGCACTGCGCCCACTGGCCCAGGTGGCCCAGAAGGCGGGGCTCCTTGAGCCGCAGGGCGGCGCCCTGATGATGCCCGAGGTGGAGCTCATCTACTAATCTAGAAGCACCGGTGGTCCAATAAGATCCACCCGTGCTCACCACCGATCTCATCCTCGCTCGCCGCTACAAGGGCGAGATCCGTCCGCGCTACATCGACACGGACGATCCGGATCACCGCGCTCTGGCCGACAGCCTGATCGAGATCTTTCGCGCATCGGTCGGCCGGCCGCGCCACGAGTTGGAGGCGGAGCTGGCGGATCTCTTGGGCACCGGCACCGCCTTCCTGCTCCACCGCGGCCTCGCCAAGCTACTGCTCGACCGCTGCACCTTCGAGACGGAAGCGCCGATCGAACCGGCGGAGCTGCGCCGCCGCGTATTCGAACAGTCCGCCGCCGCTTGGCTGTCCGATTCCCGCGAAGACTTCGCCTTCGAACGCCCGGCAACGCTCACCGCTGCCCTCGACGGAACCGGCCTGACGCTGGAGGACACCGACCGCTACCTCTACGCCGATCTCAAGGGCGAGCAGATCCTCCAGCGGTGGAAGCCGTGCGACGGTGACTGGCTGCTGCGGCGCTACAACGTCGCCCTAGCCCAGGGCATTCTGCTGCGGGCGAGCGAGTTGACCCTGGAGATCGGCCCGCAACCGACGCGCCGCTGGCGGGCGCTGTTCCGCAAGATCAAGTTCTTCCAGCTCATGCACTCGGTGGAGGGCTCACCGCGCCGGGGCTACCGGATCCACCTCGACGGCCCGGCCTCGATTCTCAAATCGAGTCAACGCTACGGCTTGCAGATGGCGAGCTTCCTGCCCACCCTGCTGCACTTCGACGACTGGTCCCTGGACGCCACCGTGTTCTGGGGCAAGAAACGACTGGAAGCGGCGCTGCGGCTCGCTTCCGACCAGGGTCTCGATCCTTGCACCCGCCTCACCGGCCAGTGGCGGCCGGACGAACTGGCGGACCTCGCCGGCCGCTTCCGTAAGCTCGGGAGCGAATGGGAGATTTCCACCGATGCGGCACTGGTCGACCTCGGCGGCCGCGGTGTGCTGGTGCCGGACTTCCGGTTTCGCCACCCAGACGGCTGCGAGGCATTCCTGGAAGTGTTCGGCTACTGGAATCGCGGCGCCCTGGAGAACCGCCTGGCGCTCCTTGCCGAGCACGGGCCACCGAATCTCATTCTCGCCCTGTCGGCCAAGCTGGCGACCCAGCGCGATGGCCTGCAGGAGCTGCCCGGTGAGATCATGACCTTTCGCAGCCGTCCGCTGCCGCGCAAGGTGCTCGAACGCCTCGAAGCCCTGCGAACGGAATGACCCAAGAACTGCACTAGGAGTCCACCATGCGCCCGCTCTGCCTCGCCCTCCTCCTCATCGCCGGCCTCGCCTGTGCTCCCGAGATGCCGCCGATCGAAGACACTCCGCCGCCGCAGCTCGCTCCGGCCGCCGACTGGACGCCCCTGCCCACTCCCATGGATCTACCCGCGGATCGCCCGCTGCGCGCTGGCTTCCTGATCGTCGACGGCGTCTACAACACCGAGCTGACGGCACCCTACGACCTCCTCCAGCACACCATCTTCCACACCCGCAAACCGGAAAACGGCGGCCTGCCCGGAATCGAGGTGTTCACCGTTTCGCCGGACGGCGAGAAGGTAACCACCTTCGAAGGCCTGCGTATCGAGGCGGACTACTCCTTCGCAACGGCGCCGCCGATTGACATTTTGGTGGTGCCGAGCGCCGAGCACAGCATGGACTCGGATCTCGAAAACGAGGCGATGATGGCGTGGGTGCGGGAGGTCGGCGGCGCGGCGCGCTACCTGATGTCGCTGTGCGACGGCGCCTTCGTCCTCGCCGCCGCCGGCTTGCTCGACGACCGCGCCGTCACCACCTTCCCGGCGGATCAGGATCGCTTCGCGGAGATGTTTCCGGAGCTGGACCTGCGGCGCGAGGCGATCTACGTCCACGACGGCCCGGCAATCACCTCCCAGGGCGGCGCGCGCAGTTTCGATCCGGCACTGTACCTGGTGGCGCACCTCTACGGCGACGAGGTGGCGAAAGGGGTAGGACGCGGCATGGTGCTGCCCTGGCCGCCGGAGGGCTCGGCGGAGATCGCGACGGTGGTCGTGCCGGAAAGCTAGCAGGTTGCTGAGAAAGGCCTTCGGCCTATTCTTTCAGCTGCCCTGCTAGCTTTTTTCTTAAGGGGGCTGGGCGCCCCCTCACCCGAAAACACCAGTGTTTTCGGGCTCACCCCGTCCACGGCGCCTTTGGCGCCGCCTCGCCCTTCGGGCTCGGAGCAGAGTGCTGACGAGTTCTTCAGCTCTCTCCTAGCCGGCTCCCTCAGCCGCCAACCGGGCCAGCAGATCCCGGCCGATGGCTTCGAGGGATTCGAGATCCGTTGGCTCATCCGCCAACAGCGGCAGGCCGACCAGCGGCCTCGTCTCGCCCACCAGCTCCGTCAGATGCTCAAAGCCCCGCCGGTCTCGTTCCGCCAGCCAGGAGAACAACTGCCGCGCCTCGGACAACTCCCTCGAGGCCGCCTCCACCGGCGGGTGCATGCGGTTGACGGCGATCGGCCCGAGGTGGAGGCCCGCCTCTTCCAATTTGCGGGCAAAGAACAGGGTGTCCGGAATGCGCTCCTCACCGGGGCCGGCAACCAGCAGGAACTGAGTCTGCTCGGAGCGCAGCATCGCCTCGACCTTGGCGGCGCGCTGGCGGAAGCCGTCGAACAGCGGGCCGAAGGCCTGGAAGAACTCTGCCATGTCGCGCAGCAGATCGAGGCCGACGATGTCGTCCATGAAGCGTTCGAAGCGGCGGCCGATGGGGCCGAGGCGGGTGGCGCCGCGCAGTCGCCCCTGTGAGTCGAACCAAGGCTTCAAGGCAATCTTGAGGGCCCCGGAATCGAGAAACTGTACGATGCGCGACGGAGCCTCCAGAAAGTCCAGCGCCTGGCGGGTCGGCGGAGTGTCCAGGATCACCTGCTGGTAGCGGCCCGCCGCCTGCACCTCGAACAGCCGCTCTACGGCCATGTACTCGAGAATGCCCGCCAGCGACCCGGAAAGGTGGCCATAGAAACGGTTGTCGAGAATTCGGCGGCGGGAGGCCTCGTCCGGCGCGTAGCGCTCGATCAGCCGGTCGAAGGTGCGGCCGGCGTCGAGCAGGCTGGCGGCCAGGGATCCCCGGCCGGCGCCGCCGAGCTCACCGAGATCCACCGTCACGGCGTCCTCCTTGGCTTCCTCTTCGGTTCCTGCGTCCACTCCCAGGGCATCCTTCAAGCGCAACGAGGGATCGAAGGTCATCACCAGCGTGTGGCGACCTTCATTCGCCGAAGTCACGCCGAGGGCGGCGGCGAGGGTGGTCTTCCCCACCCCGCCGGAGCCCACCACGATCAGCAGTGGACGGTCATCGGACAACAGAGTCACGAGGGAACCTCCGACAGAGAGCGGTGGAGGGCGCCGGCCAGGGCCTCGATCAACGCCGGCCCGCGGTCCAGGGGCAGCAGCGGCAGCAGGGCGCGAGGTCCCTCCCACGCCGCATCGAGACGAGCCAATTCCGCTTCGTTGAGCCGGCGGCGGCGGCGCCACAGCTCGCGATCGCCCTTCGCCACTTCCGGATAAAGCCCGTTGACCACCAGCAGCTCCGGCGCGCGATCCAGACGCTCCGCCAGCGTCGCTCGCAGCTCTAGCGCCTCCTGCACCGGCATCTCCTCGGCGCTGGTCACCACCACCACACCGCAGTCCGCCGGATCCGCCACAAACTCCGCCAGGCGCCGACCCAGCTCACCGAAGGGTCCTTTCTCGATGACCTCCGACAGCAAACGCGGCGCATCGAGCAGCGAGACGCCGTGGCCGGTCGCCGGGGCATCGAGGATCACCAAGTCGAAGCCCTGCCCGCCGATCCCCTCCAGGCGTCTCAGGGCGTGGCCGAGAATCGCCACTTCCTTGAGACCCGGCGCCCCTTCCGTGAAGTGCTCGTAGACCGGGCTGGCGATCACCCGCTTCGACAGCAGGTCGATCTTCAGGCGCTCCCGCACAATGGCGTCCACCACCCGCCGGGCGCGCAGGTTCTGGACAAACAGATTCGGCGCCGCCTCGACGATACCGCCACCGGAGGGCGGGGTGCCCAGCATCTGATGCAGGTTGTCCCTCGGGTCCACCTCGATCACCAGGACCCGCTTCGGCGGCATCATCGCGGCCAGGGAATCGCCCAGCGCCGCCGCCACGGCGGTCTTGCCCACGCCGCCCTTGCCGGTGACCACCAGCAGGCGGTGAGAGCGCAGACTTTCCATGAGCGGCGGGTGCGGCATGATTTTCGGCAGGAGCGCCCCGCGGCCTCGATGCCGCAGTGCGACGTCAACTATATCCGAAGGCTCGTCCGGTTCGCGGCGAGGGCTGTTTCAGCCCCTGTGCCTGTGGTAAAACCCGCCCATGGCCTTTCCAGAACATCGCATGCGGCGCCTGCGCCGCACGCCCACCCTCCGCCGGTTGGTGCGCGAAACGCGCCTGTCGCCGGACGACTTCGTGCTGCCCCTCTTCGCCTGCCCCGGCGAGGGGGTAGCGAATCCCGTGTTGTCTATGCCCGGGGTGTTCCAGCACTCGGTGGATCGCCTGGTCGAGGCCTGTCGCGAGGCGACCGAGGCAGGGATCTCGGCGGTGATTCTGTTCGGGCTGCCGGAGGCGAAGGACGCCGAGGGCAGCTACTCCTGGTCGGAAGACGGCATCGTTCAGCGCGCCGTGCGGGCGATCAAGGCCGCCCTGCCGGAGCTGGTGGTGATCGTGGACCTGTGCTTCTGCGAATTCACCGACCACGGTCACTGCGGCGTGCTGCTGGACGACGGCCGCGGCGGCAAGAAAGTGGACAACGACGCCACCCTCGAAAACCTCGCCCGGCAGGCCGTGTCTCTGGCCGCATCGGGAGCGGACGTGATCGCCCCGTCGGACATGATGGACGGCCGGGTGGGCGCCATCCGGAACGGCCTGGATGCAGCCGGCTTCCACGACACACCGATTCTCTCCTACGCCATCAAGTTCGCGAGCGCCTTCTATGGCCCGTTCCGCGATGCGGCGGACTCCGCCCCGGCCTTCGGCGACCGCCGGGCCTATCAAATGGATCCGGCCAACGGTCGCGAGGCGCTGCGCGAAGCGACCCTCGACGTGGAGGAAGGCGCCGACCTATTGATGGTCAAGCCGGCGGTGCCGTATCTGGATCTATTGGCGGCCCTGCGCCGGCGCTTCGACCTGCCGCTGGCGGCGTACCACGTGAGCGGCGAGTTTGCGATGCTCAAAGCCGCCGCCGAGCGCGGCTGGCTGGACTACGACCGAGTGCTGATGGAAACCCTCGTCGCCATCAAGCGCGCCGGCGCCGACCTCATCCTCACCTACGGCGCCGTCGACGCGGCGCGCCTGCTGCAGCAGGGATGGACCGAATGAGGGAATGGACCGAATGAGCCCTGAGACCTCTCTTCTGAAACGCGCCGAGCGGGTGATGCCCGGTGGCGTCAACTCCCCGGTTCGGGCCTTCCGCGGCGTCGGCGGCGAGCCGGTCTTCGTGCGCGCCGCCGAGGGCTGCTACCTCCAAGCCGAGGATGGGCGCCGCTATCTCGACTTCATCGGCGGCTACGGACCGCACATCCTCGGCCACGGAGCCGAGCCCATCGCCCAAGCGGTGCACGACGCACTCCGCCGAGGCACCGCCTTCGGCGCCCCCACCATCGCCGAAATCGAGCTGGCGGAGCAGATGATCGCGGCGGTGCCGTCCCTTGAAATGGTGCGCCTGGTCAACTCCGGCACCGAGGCCACCATGTCCGCCCTGCGGGTGGCCCGGGGCGCCACCGGCCGCTCGAAGTTCGTCAAATTCGAAGGCTGCTACCACGGCCACGGCGACGCCTTTTTGATCGCCGCCGGCTCCGGCGCCGCCACCCTCGGAGTGCCGTCGTCGCCGGGAGTGCCGGCGGCGGTGGTCGAAGACACCCTCCTCGCCCCCTTCAACGACCTGTCGGCGGTGGCGATGCTGTTCGAGGCCCACGACGACATCGCCGCCGTCTTCGTTGAGCCGATCGCCGGCAACATGGGCCTGGTGCCGCCGCGAGAAGGATTCCTCGAAGGCCTGCGGCGGCTGTGCGACGAGCGCGGGGCGGTGCTGGTGTTCGACGAGGTGATGACCGGCTTCCGGGTGGCCTGGGGAGGAGCCCAGGAAATTCTCGGCGTCACCCCGGACCTCACCACCTTCGGCAAAGTGATCGGCGGCGGCCTGCCGATTGGCGCCTACGGCGGTCGGCGTGACCTGATGAGCCAGGTGGCGCCGGCCGGGCCGATTTACCAGGCCGGCACCCTCTCCGGTAACCCCTTGGCCGTCGCCGCCGGCCGGGCGGCCCTCTCCACCCTCGCCGGAACGGACGCCTACGAGATCCTCGAAGCCGCCGGCGGCGCTCTCGCCAGTGGCCTGCGGGAATCCGCCCGGCGCCACGGCGTTCCCTTGCGGGTCCAGCGCCAGGGTTCGATGCTCGGCCTCTTCTTCGCGGAAGGGCCGGTGGAGTCCATCGCCGACGTCGACGCCTCGGATCGCGACCGCTTCCAGCGGGTTTTCCACCGCCTGCTCGCCGACGGAATCCACCTGCCGCCATCGCCCTACGAAACTCTCTTCCTGTCCCTCGCCCACGGCCCGGAGGAGATCGAACGTACCGTCGAAGCCTTCGACCGCGCCGTCGCCCCGGAGGCGTGATCCGGACGGCCGATTCGGCGAGTGCAAACCGAAAGAGCACAGGTACATACGAGGCATTGCCCGTTGTGCCTTCTCTGTATAATGCGCGGGTGACATGGGGCGGTCGGCCGGTGGAAGCGCGCGCGCGTTGCATTCGACATCGACCGGGAAGGAATCAGCGGCCAAAAGGAGGGCCTTTTCAATATGACTCATATCATCGCGGAACCGTGCGTTGGGGTGAAGGATGTTGCCTGCGTGGATGTCTGCCCGGTGGACTGCATCTACGGCAAGGACGACGACTTCGAGATGCTCTACATCCACCCCGAAGAGTGCATTGACTGCGGTCTCTGCGTCGACGCCTGCCCCGTCGAGGCGATTTTTCCGGAAGAAGAAGTGCCGGAGAAATGGAATGCGTTCATCGCCAAGAACTATGAGCATTTCGATATCGAGGCTCCATAGCTAGCAGGCAAAAGGTCTTTCAGCAGTTCTCAGCAAGGCGCGGTTCTCCGCGCCTTTTTCGTAGGCGCAAGGAAAATCAGGGCTTTGGGAATAGCACTGGAGCGGAGATCGTTCTACAATGTGAGTCAGATTGACTCAACTAAGCGCCAAGCACTCAATTTAGAGGGACTGCCGCGCGCTTCCCATGCGATGCAGAGGAGACGAGGGTGGAATTCAAGGATTACTACGGAACCCTGGGGGTCGAACGGAGCGCTTCGGCGGACGAGATCCAGAAGGCGTACCGCAAGCTGGCCCGGAAATACCATCCGGACATCAACAAAGATGTGGCGGCCGAGGCCAAGTTCAAGGAGATCGGCGAGGCCTATGAAGTCCTCAAGGACGACTCCAAGCGCCAGCGCTACGACCGTTTTGGCCAGGCTTGGAAGCAGACCGGCCAGGGTGCCACCGGCAACCCACCGCCGGGCTGGGAAGACATCCTCTTCGACCTCGGCGGCGAGGGCTTTGGCTTCGGCGGCGCCGGAGCGGGAGCCGGACCGGGCCAGGCGGGCGATTTCAGCTCCTTTTTTGAATCCCTCTTCGGTTCCGGCGGGCGGGTGCGGCGCCAAGGGCAGCGCCCTGGCCGCGGCGCCAACGTCCAGGCGGAGCTGACCCTCACCCTCGACGAGCTGGCGAAGGGCGGTTCGCGGGAACTCACCCTGCGCAGCCCCGAAACCGGCGAGCGGCAAAAGCTCTCCGTCAACATCCCCAAAGGCGTGCGGCCGGGCCAGAAGGTGCGCCTCGCCGGCAAGGGAGAGCCGGGGGTCGGCGGCGGCCCGGCGGGCGATTTGCTCTTGAAGATCAATGTGCTGCCCCACCCGCGCTTCCAACTCAAGGGCTCGGACCTGCACATCTCGCTGCCGGTCACCCCCTGGGAAGCAGCTCTCGGCGGCGAGGCAGAGGTCGAGACTCTGAATGGCCGGCTGCGCATCAAGATCCCCCAGGGATCGTCGTCGGGCCGCAAGATCCGGCTGTCCGGCAAGGGCTTTCCGCTCAAAAGCGGCGGCGCCGGCGATCTCTTCGCCGAGATCACCGTGGTCGTCCCTTCGCCGGACGAAATGACCGACGACGAACAACAGCTCTTCGAGAAGCTGAAAAAAAGATCGAGCTTCCGTCCCCGGGCCTAGCGGACGCGGACGGAGCCTGCATTCATAGAGAGGAATGACGAGACGATGGACATCAACAAACTGACTCTGAAATCCCAGGAGGCGCTCCAAGGGGCGCAGACCCTTGCGGTGCGCCACGGCCACCAGCAGGTGGACAACGCCCATCTCCTCCTCGCCCTCCTCGAACAGCCGGAAGGGCTGGTGCCAAGGCTGATGAGTCGCATGGAGGTGTCCGTCGAGGACCTCGCCGGCCGCCTGGAGTCGGCCCTCAGCAAACGGCCGTCGGTCTCCGGACCGGGCGCCGAGGCGGGCAAGATCTACCTGACCGAGGGCTTGCAGAAAGTGTTTGTGCGCGCCGAGGACGAGGCTGAGCGCCTAAAGGACGAGTACGTCTCCGTGGAGCACCTGCTGCTGGCGCTGATCGAGGCCGGCAAGCGGGGCGAAGCGGGCCAGGCCCTGGCCGAGGCGGGCGTCACCCGCGACGCCTTCCTCGCCGCCCTCACCGCCGTGCGCGGCTCCCAGCGGGTGACCAGCAACAGCCCGGAGTCCTCCTACGAGGCGCTCGAAAAGTACGGCGTGGACCTGGTGACCCAGGCCCGCCGCGGCAAAATGGACCCGGTGATCGGCCGCGACGCGGAGATCCGCCGGGCGATCCGCATCCTGTCCCGCAAGACCAAGAACAACCCGGTGCTGATCGGCGAACCGGGAGTGGGCAAGACCGCGATCGTCGAAGGCCTCGCCCAGCGCATCGTGCGCGGCGACGTGCCCGAGTGGATGAAAGACCGCTCCGTCTTCTCCCTCGATATGGGTGCCCTCTTGGCCGGCGCGAAATACCGCGGCGAGTTCGAAGAGCGCCTGAAAGCGGTGCTCAACGAAGTCAAGGAGTCCGAGGGCCGCATCCTGCTGTTCATCGACGAGCTGCACAACATCGTCGGCGCCGGCCGCACCGAAGGCTCCACCGACGCCGGCAACCTCCTGAAGCCGATGCTGGCCCGCGGCGAGCTGCACTGCCTCGGCGCCACTACTCTCGACGAATACCGCAAATACATTGAAAAGGACGCCGCCCTCGAGCGCCGCTTTCAGCCGATCGTGGTCGACCAGCCGACGGTGGAAGACACCGTCTCCATCCTGCGCGGCTTGAAAGAGCGCTTCGAAGTGCACCACGGCGTCGCCATCCAGGACAACGCCCTGGTCGCCGCCGCCACCCTCTCGGACCGCTATATCAGCGACCGCTTCCTGCCGGACAAGGCCATCGACCTGATCGACGAAGCGAGCGCCATGATCCGCACCGAGATCGACTCCATGCCGGCGGAGCTGGACGCCGTCACCCGCCGGGTGATGCAGCTCGAAATCGAAGAAGCGGCCTTGAAGAAGGAGAAAGACCGCGCCAGCAAAGAGCGCCTCGAAGCCCTGCGTAAAGACCTGGCCGACCTTAAAAACCAGGCGGACTCCATGCGCGCCCAGTGGGAGGCTGAAAAGTCCTCCATCGAAGGCGTACGCGGTCTGCGCGAAGAAATCGAGAAGGTGCGCCGAGAGATCGAACAGGCCGAGCGCGACTACGACCTTCAGAAGGCCGCCGAACTACAGCACGGCCGCCTACCGGAACTCCTCGCCCAGCTCGACAAGCGCGAAACGGCGTTGAACGCCAAGCAGGACACCGGCAGCCAGCTCCTACGCGAAGAAGTCACCGACGACGAAGTGGCGGAGATCGTTTCCAAATGGACCGGTGTGCCGGTACAGCGCCTGGTCGAAGGCGAGCGCGAAAAGCTCCTGCGGCTGGACCAGATCCTCCACCGGCGGGTCATCGGCCAGGACGAAGCGGTCGATCGCGTGGCCGACGCGGTGATCCGCGCCCGGGCGGGCATCAAAGACCCGCGCCGGCCCATCGGCTCCTTCTTGTTCCTCGGCCCCACCGGCGTCGGCAAAACCGAGCTCGCCAAAACCCTGGCCGAGGCGCTCTTCGATAGCGAGGACAACGTCGTCCGCATCGACATGAGCGAGTACATGGAAAAGCACGCCGTCTCGCGGCTGATCGGCGCCCCGCCGGGCTACGTCGGCTACGAAGAGGGTGGCCAGCTCACCGAAGCGGTGCGCCGCAAGCCCTACGCCGTCATCCTGTTCGACGAAATCGAAAAGGCCCACGGCGACGTGTTCAACGTACTGCTCCAGATCCTCGACGACGGCCGGGTCACCGACTCCCAGGGCCGCACCGTCGACTTCAAGAACACCGTCATCATCATGACCTCCAACATCGGCTCGCCGCACCTCCTCGAAGGTCTCGGCCCCGACGGCGAGATCACCGAAGGCGCCCGCCGAGCGGTGATGGACGAACTCCGCGCCCACTTCCGCCCGGAGTTCTTGAACCGCATCGACGACACCGTCCTCTTCAAGACCCTCACCCTCGAAGAGATCGAACAAATCGTCGACCTGCTCTTGAACGATCTCAGAAAGCGCTTGGCGGACCGCAACATCACCCTATCCATGACCGATGCTGCCCGCGCCCACGTCGCCCGACGCGGCTACGACCCGGTCTACGGCGCCCGGCCCCTGAAGCGCTACCTCCAGCGGGAGCTAGAGACGCGCATCGGGCGGGCGCTGATTGCAGGCGAAGTGCGGGATGGGGCGGAGTTGGTGGTGAGGATGGAGGGCGGGGAGCTGGCGGTGGAGGTTGGCGGGCCCGAGGAGGCCTCAATGGCGGCGGAACCCGCCCTTCGCTGAAGCCCAGCAAAAGGACTCGACAGGTTCTGTATACAGCCCGGATACCAGGAGGAATCCGGACTCCTATTAGCGCGGTCGCCTGAGCCCTCCGAAGCACGGCGGGGCGCATGAGTTTGAGTGCTCACCGTGCTCCCAACCAGGAATCAACTTGAGGAGTCCAGTTGGGCGCCTGGCGGAGGCAGGCGCCCGATTCTCGCTAGGAATTATTTTGAATCGAGGAAACAAAATCCTCGAATCTACCCAGGAGTGAAAGATCCTCAATTGAGTTCAGGGCATTGCTTTCTCGAAGATATAAACCCTGCACACGATCAACCTGAGCGCCAAGATCACCTACGACTCCAAGATCATTTCTTAGCTTTTGGTTATCAGCCCTCAACAACTCCGACAGAATCACTATCGAATCAGCATCCTTGAATTGAAAATCATTATTTTGGACAAACCCTCCAGCGCAAGGCTTGGCTCCTGGAATCTTCCACCCGTTGTTCTCGATATCCAGCAATTCGTTCAGTACAGTATCTTGCCTGATCGCGTCTCTCAGCTGAGCCAAGTAAACGCCCGGGAAAAACCTAACGGTCCCAGTCTCCACAAAATTCTTGAAGTAGGTTTGCCCAGCATCCGGAGGGCGCTGATCATTCGCTGTCTCATGGGCGAGAATGGCGTAATCTCTGTCGATACATAGCATACCGAAGAAAGAGAGGGCTTCTCGGATCTCAGGCGCATTGATCGGCCAGCAATCCTGACTTTGAATAGCCGAATCCCCCCAAGCCACTCGGATCTTTTCAAAACTCCCCAGGTGACCTTCCTGCTTAAGCTTGCGAACAGCAAATCTCAGGGATTCCCTCTCCCAACGCGAAAGGCGAAAACATCTCTTCTCAACAAGAAATTTATAGAACTCATCCTGACTACCACTCTTGTCATGAAGAGCATTCGCAAATGAGTCTCCAAGTGCACAGGCTCGACCCAATACTCCCCAATAGTCTCCCATTGCTCCTCCAATCATTAGTTGATCGTAAGTTCACGGTGTCTTAGACGAGCACTGCCCACAGGATTCCCAGAACCTAGCATGTGGATTTCCGTGGAGGGTTTGAAGACGGGAGTTACACTGAAAGTCGATTAAAGGCCATGATTGCCCACTCACTGTGGAGAGTGCGTTGAAGATTCAGGGCCTCGCTCGAAAGCCCCTGGCGTTCCAACACCCGAATCTTGGTCCCAACCAGGCTCTCATCAAACCAGACAAGTTCTCCAAGAATCATGGAATGCGAGGAGAAATCAGCCATTGGCTCGACAAGCAGCAGTTCGGCATTGACCTGGGCCAGAAGGGCAACTGACACATTTGAAGGAGCCTTGAGGTGAATCTCGCGCACCTGCTGGACGAAGAAGTCAGCGGACCCTAGGCCAGAGCGAAGCGCAAGCACCGCAGCGGATCTGAAGTACCTTAGATTGGCGGGACTCGGATCTAGGTTCTCGAGATTGGACAGGGCCATCGCGATGCCGTCCTCCAGTCCATCGACTCTGTGAAGCTCTGCAAGCATCAACCAGGCCTCTGCCTGCGTAGACGAAGGCCTGGCCGAAACTGCACTCGAGCCCAGGAACTCCTCCAGGAGATTCCTAGCGCGGTCGAGGTTGCCACGCTTGCGAGCGAGTTGAACTCTGAAGAGAGCCGCGAATTCACAACATTTGCTGGCTTCTAGCTTCCTGAACGCCCTTTCGGCCTTGGCGAAATCACCGTTCGCCACATGAGCAAGGCCTTCCGGCCAGAACCAGTAGTCGATGTGATCGTCTGTGTTCTCGGCGAGTCGCCTCAGCGCCTCGTCACCTCTCCCCATCAAGGCTTCAAGAAATGCGAGGAACCCGATATTGATGGGATCATGATCCCCTTCCAAGATACGCAGGGCCTCCTCATAGGCCAGGGGAAGAAAGGATGGACCTTTCCTCTCCAAGATTAGGGCTATCTGCCGATAGGCTTCAATCGCTGAACGCCAATCCGAACTTGCAGCGCCGAGGAGCTGGAGTGCCGCGTCATAGCAGAGCCTCTGACGAGCAGCGACTACGAGAGTCCAGATCTCAAACTCCGAGAGACCCATGGCGGGTGAAGCACGGAAGCGCACTAGAAATGCGTCACAGGGAAGAGGTTCGCCTGACTCTAGGAACCTCTTGATCGAGGCATCCACCCGAACCGCGCCAGCGAGACCGAGTCCAGCGCCCTCTCCGAAATATGAGCCGCTGTCGAGCGATTCGGCCGCGCGGTAGTAGGCGGAAAGAAAACTAGGGTCGTGCATCCTGGCCTTTGCGAACCAGGTTGCTGCCTCGCGCGGATTGTCCATCTGTATACCGTTCATGAAAGCCGCTAGGGCCTGCCGGTTGTGAACAGGCGAAACAGACAGTCGCCTGAACCGATGCTTCTGGCGTCCCAAATGCATTCCCGATCGGCGCAGCCGTATGGCCGCGCTCTGCGCCCAGGGCCGACGCTCGAAGGATGCCAGATTGGGTGCGAGCGAAACAAAAGCCGACAGGGGGCCGACACGTCCGGCTCGATTCACGGGGAACAACCTTGCGCCGTACTCGTCCACTATGACAACACCGACCGCCCCATCATACCGAGCCCAAAGACTCGCAAGTTCCAGATCCCAAGATCCGCACTCAGAACAGACGTTCTTTCTAAACTCCTCCGCTTCATTCCAGCCCACGAGTTCAACCCCCGAACTTTCCTTGAATTCTTCTTCTAGTCGATCGCGTAGACCCTGGTCACCTCCCTCAAGGACAGGTGCGACAGCGATCCGAACGTCCTTTGACACGAAGTATCCTGGAATGGCAAACGGCAAAAGCAGGCGAACACTAACCGTCAGCACGGCCAGAATGATCGATGCGATTGCCAGCCGCTTCCAAAGCGGAGCACCCTCCCGGCCGAGGTTCTCTAGTGCCTCCTTGGCCTCCTCTGCAGATCGATAGCGGACTGGCTTCGGCGCTATTAGATTCTGAAGTAGATTGGCAAGTCTGACGCTTGTCGAAGCACCGTGAGGCGGCCTTGATTGGGCTGGAGAGGCGAACTCTGTCCGGCCAGGAAATCCACCAGTTGTCAAACGAAACAGCAACACCCCCAGCGAATGAAGATCCGACGCCGGGCTACTCGGTTCGCCGGCGAGTACCTCTGGGGCGATATAGTGCTGGGTTCCCGCTACGCCGTCGTGCCCGGGTTCTGGCCGGCTTTGATCGAGTCCGACTCCGAAGTCCACGAGGACGATGCGGCCGTCCACTTGGCGAATGACGTTCTGAGCCTTGATGTCTCGGTGCAGGATGCCTTGCTGATGTACTCCGGCCAGCGCTCGACAAAGGGCGATTCCGATCTCGACAACTTCCGACTCTTCGAAGGGTCCCCGCCTTCGCAGGGATTCCTCCAGAGTTTCGCCCTTCACGAGTTCCATTCCAATGCCTACCCGACCCTCGTGATCTCCCACATCGTAGACGGTGACCACGTTGGGATGGCGGATCTTCGCCAAGTGACGACCCTCTCGTAGAGAATGAGCGGCATCACCCGATACCTGAGGGTGGGCAAGTTTGAGAGCGACCTCTCGATCCAGTTTCGGATCGTAGGCGCGGTAGACCTCCCCAAAGCCTCCCCGACCGAGCAGTTCCTTGATCTGAAATCGACCCCACTGCCCGTCGACGAGAGATCCGGTAGGTAGAAGCAACTCTTCATCCAGTCGCCGAGTCCGACTCTCGTCTTCCTCTGACTCGGCGCAGATCTGCCGAAGGCGATGGAGCAAGTCGAGGGCCGCCTTGCTACGTGGCACTGCGACCCCTTGGAAGATGCCTCGGGAGACTGCCGTTAGGCATCGTCCTCCAGACGCTTGACTAGCGCTTTCTTGGCTCGCTTGACCGCCATGCGCGCAGCATCCTCTGTGCCAAATTCCAGATGTTGAGCCACTTCCCGCCACGAGAAATCGAGAAGATCTCTCGCCACGATGGCTTCGGATTGCCGCGGCTCCAACATATCCAACTCTTCGCAAAGCCGCTCGAAACCATCTTCCTGGATCAATAGGTCGAGGGGAGAGGGTTCCCGAACTGGAAGGATCTCCTCGAGAACCGATCGTCGGCGTTCCCGGCGATTCCAGTCGCGCGCCAAGTGGCAAATCGTCCGAGTGAGATAGGGAAAGAACGTCACCCCATTCGAGGCATCGAAATCTTCAAGCTTCGGGAACGACTTGAGCAGCGCTTCCTGCACAAGATCCTGGGTGTCCTGGGCATCCCGAGCATGGCCGTTCAGCCGGCCGTGCGCAAACCTGCGGAGTTTCGGTAGGTACCGGGCGAGCAGTTCCTCTCTTGCCGCCTCGTCGCCATGCTGGTATCGGGCTAGCAGTACCAGAGACGTGGGTTCACCATCCCAGGTCGACATCGTCAATCCCCCTACGACTTCAGTGTTCCAGGGTCCGACTTCCTTTGGACTGAGAAGAACTCAGCATCATCTTGATCTAGCGGCAACTTAGGCAGAAAACGTACCAGAGTCCCTACTTCGAATTCCAGTCGAGCTGTTCGGTTTCGGCAGTTCACCAGTTTTCCTCTCGGGATCCCATCGTCTGCCGGGCAGATGACACCGCTGACCTTGAGAGGAGATAAAATGGAGACGCAAAATTCACGCGAATTCTTCAACAGCTCATACGAACTGATCGAGCAGGTTATTCGACTGAGGTGTTTTCGATGCCGCCAAATCGGCATGGATGCCGACGAGTTTCGGTCCTACGCACTGCTCAAACTAATAGACAACGACTTTCGCATTCTGAGGCGGTACCGGAAGCGGAGTTCGTTGAAGACCTACTTGACGACCGTCATTCACCGTCTCTTTCTCGATTTTCGGATTCACTGCTGGGGGAAATGGCGTCCCTCCGCGACAGCTAGCGAGATGGGGCCGATGGCGATCGATTTGGAGCGACTTTTGACCCGCGACGAGTTCACCCTGGCCGAGGCCTCCGAGTGGATTCGCGCGGACTACCCCGGAGTCACGGAGGCGACGATCGATGAGATGGCGCGTCGGATCCCGTTCCGCCAGCCGAGGCGATTCGAGGGCGAAGAAACTCTGGCCCGCCTCACCGATTCAACTCCGGCCGAGAAAAACTGGAGCGCCGGCGCTCTTCCCAGGTCTCTGACGGCCGCCTTGCAGATGGCTTGGAACACTCTGTCGGACGAAGATCGAGAGATCCTTCGACTGCGCTACCGAGAGGGGCTGACCGTTGCGAGGATCGCTCGCCGCCTAGAGCTGGAGCAGAAACCACTCTACCGGCGGATCGAGCGGCTCCTTCGAGATGTGCGGCGCAGGCTTGAACACGAAGGGGTTTCGGCCAAGGAGGTCAGAAAGTGGCTATCGTAGGCATCGACGAATCAGCCGAACGACCAGCCTGAGGTCCTCATCTTCATACCGGCTCTCTGGATCGAGTTCCAGGATTACGCGGTTGAAGATGATGCTACATCGGTCACAAAGACTGATGTGGCGCAGGGCCTCGCCGGCCCGTTCGGAATCTAGGTGCCCTTCGGCCAAGGTTGCAAGGGTTTCATCGCTGAGGCACGAAACCTCAGGAGCCGTTCGAGTCTCCGTTGCTCGAGACTCTCGATCGGAAGCTTTGGAATCACGGCTCATTGCGCTGTTCGCTGTACCGCCGAACCCCCTTGACTGATTCCTCTTCGGCTCGCTCGATCAGAACCGGCCGAGAGTCGCCTCACGGTCAACGACCAAATTAGAAGACGGACCTAGGCTCAACGATTCCAGTTGTTGACGTCGGCTGAGAAATCTCGGCCAAATCGTGCAGAGCTCTAGGCCTTCTGGGACCTTCTGGATAACCCACGGTCCTGGAGGTCGAGCGGCGTGAGCATCTATGAAAGTATAGAGACCGATACTGTTTCCTGGCAGTCATTGACCATGAGTCCTTGCAGGGTCGCTGGTATCACTTGTCTCGCAGGACGGACGACGGACGAGGATTTCTCACGGCCAATCTCGGCGCTCCGTCGGCACGCGATCCCTGACTGCGACAACTTGGGAGGCGGAGGGGATTTGCGCGGGAAGCGTCTGTACGAGGAGAACTTCGAGGAGCTCGACCGGGCCATCCGGTGGGTGGTCCGTCGCGCAGGCTTCTTCGAGGCCGAGGGCGATGACCTGGTTCAGGAAGTTCACCTGAAACTCATTGAGGACGACTACCGCCGGCTGGCGAGCTACCGCGGCGAGAGCAGCCTCAAGAGCTTCATCCTTCAGATCGCTCGCAGGATCATCTTTGACGAGCTGCGGAAGAACCACGGTCGCTTGAATCGGCCTTCGGCCATCGCACACCGGTCAGGTCCGGCGGGGACCCTGCTCGAGCAGTACCTTCGGGCGGGCTTTTCTCTCGACGAGGCCAAGGCTCTCGTCCGGCAGGAACCGTGGGCGCGAACGATCGACCTGGACGCGATTGCCGCTCAACTGCCCGCGCGGCTTCCACGAAAGTTCGTACCGGAAGGTGACGCTCCGGATCCAACCTCGCCACCGGACGAGACCCTACACCGCAAGCTCGAAGCTCGAACGAACGATCTTCGAGGCCAAGTTCGCGGCTACCTGGATTCACAAGACAAGTACGTCCAAGCGGTCTTCGAGCTTCTGTTGCAAGGTGTGAGGATTTCCCAGATCAAACGTTCAATCGGCCCGCCGGAGCGAGGCGATCTCTACCGCCTGCGGGATCGGCATCTGCAGGCCCTGCGCAAGCATCTCGAAAAGAGTGGGCTTTCTTGGGACGAGATTCGGGAACTCTTAGAATGGCCGGACTTCTTTCTGGACCTCGGAGACGACGAAGATCCAGATGACGACGAGGGTCCGCAACGTGGCTAGGAAACCGCATGGCAATGGATTTCTCGCACCGGCTTCGCCAAATCCGTCGCAGGAAGTCCGTCTAGTTCCATGGCGGGCGAAAAGATGAATATGCCTATACAGCATTGCCCAAAGCCTGCGGATCTCGCCGCCTTCGTCGAGGGTCGGCTCTCCGGAGATCGCCGGACTCAGGTGACCGGTCACATCGCGAGATGCCCAGAATGCCGAGACGCGGTGGTTGATGGATACGCTTTCCTAGACGCCTCGGAGGAGGACGACGAGGTCCTTCTAGAGCCACAGCAAACCGTCGCCCCGGATCCGTTGCCGGATTCTGTCGACCCGGCCGTTGTGAAGCCACCCCTCGCTTTCCCCAAGCGCCGGGCGGCGCTGACTCTTGGTGCCATCGCGGCTATTCTGGCCCTGATTTTCTTGATTCCCAAGGCTCCCCGCAGCGCGGAGGAGCGGCTCGCCTGGCTCGCGGACTACCGAGGCGCAGCCATCAGCCTGGGTGTGTCAAGCTTGAGCCAGCCACGCAGTGGAGACCCTTCTCACGTTGACACTTCCGTCGACTTCAAGGCCGGCGTGCTCCTCGCTCGGATCACAGCGGCGCGACTTCTGGGCGATAAGGAAAAGCTGGAGATTGCGCAAGGGCAACTGCGACAAGCCTTGAGGCCGACAACTCTCGACGGCAGCCTAGCCGAGGAAACTGAAGCCCTGGAATCCACCCTCCGCAAAGGACTCTCGGAGGAGGTACTCGAGTGGGGACTTTGGACCGAGACCGGCCGCATTGCCGCCGTCTTTGGTGCGACGGAGGAACTAGACCGCCATTGGCGCCGTCGGCCGAAATCTTCGCCTCGCGATGTGCGGGCCTTAAACCCTTCCGTTGAAGCATCGCTGGGGCGCATCGAAACGCTCCTCGCCGATGGCGCGCAGAACGATGAGTTCAGTCTTTTGGCCGACCAGTTTGGGCAGCTCAATTCCGACCTCTCCGCTCCCCTCTTGCCTGCTCCGTAACGACTCTTCGATCTTCACGCATCCCTTGACATTCTGAGGTCACGCCCCATTCTCGCTTGTTTGGGTCCTGACCCCCTGCTACACTCCTTGGCGCTCTTCGCCATGGATCGCATCCGGCGGCATGGTTGGAAAAGAGCAGCCCTGAGCGCTCTCCGGGCGCCCGCGGTACCGATTGGCTGAATCTGCAAGGAGAACAACCATTTCCTCCAAAGTCTTCGTCGGCAACCTGAACTTTCAAACCACCAAGGACGAGCTCAGCACTTACCTCGCGGGAGCCGGCGAGGTCGTGGATGTGTACCTGCCAACGGACCGCGCCACGGGTCGTCCCCGCGGCTTCGCGTTTGTTGAATTCTCCTCCCCCGAAGAGGCCGCTCAGGCGATCGAGCAGTACAACGGCACGGAGCTGGCCGGCCGCAATTTGAATATCAACGAGGCCCAGGACCGTCCGCGACGTCCGCCCTCCGGTCCGCGCCCGCCGCGCCAGGACTTTCGTCCGCAGGCCGGCGACTTCGCCGATTTCGGCGGTGGCGGTGGAGGCTTCGGTGGGGGTGGAGGCGGCGGAGGCTACAAGGGCAATGCCGGAGGCGGCAAGCCCAAGGGCAGCCGACGAGGCCTCCGCGGCCGCAAGAGAAGTCTGTAACCGCTCCTTCCTCAGGCCTGCTCGCAAAAAGAAGGGCGACCGGCGCCTCAGCCGATCGCCCTTTTTCACGCTGCTTCCTCAAAGGTATGAGGCCCCTCAAGGATCTTGAAGTCTGAGCTGATTGCTCACCGCGCTGCGACGGTGACGTAGGCGTGCTGGTCGAGCATGTGCTGGCCGATCCACTGCGCCATCACGGTGTCCGGCACCGGGGCGAGTTCGGCGACGAGCTTAGTCTTGGACTCGCCGCGCAGCACCACGTAGTCGGCCTTGGCGCCGGGGCCGAGGCTCTTCTTGACCTTGGCGAGCTTCTTTTTGTTCTCAGAGCTCAGTTCGACGCCATTCAGGGCGAAGAGCACGTCGCCGGCACGGAATCCGGCTTCGGCGGCCGGGCTGTCGGCGGTGACGGCGGTGACGGCGTAGCGGCCGTCGGCGTTCTTCTCGGTCTCGATCCCCAGCCAACCCTTGGAGCGGATCTTCTCGGCCATCGCCGTGAGGCACTCTTCGGTGCTGGCATCGCACTTCTTGTAGTCGCCGCCGTAGACGCTGGCGGTGATGGCGGCGAGGGCGGTCAGGGCGACGAGCCAGGTGGAAAGCTTCATTCGTGGATCCTCCTATCCGGTGTTGCTCTTTGTGATTCGGGCGGTAGCGCTCCGCCACGAGTCAAAGGCTAGAGAGCCGCCGTGTGAATGTCCTGGAGGCGCCGTAAAAGCTTGTGAGAGATGTCAACAATCTGTAAAACCGGGTCTTTTCGCCTTGGCGGGTGGGCTATATTGCCGCCATGACGAAGGTGCGATCCCGCCCACCGGAAGGATTCCCCAAGCGCCGCGCGCGAGCCCGGCGCCGTGCTCTGCTGTTGGGATTCCTCGCGGCGCTGGTTCCCTTGCTGATCCTCCTGGGCCTGCAGTACCGCTGGTTGACGGAGTTGGAGGAGAGTTCGCGGGTAGCTCGGGAAGCGAGTCTCGGTACCTACCTGGACGCCATCGCGAAGAACGTCGGCTACGGCACCTGGAAGGAGGCGGAATGGTCTCTTTCCGTGTCCGCCACGGCGCTGAAACCCGAGTACGAGGGCAAGCTCGCCAAGCACTTCACCAAAGTGTCCAACGAGCTTTCGGGCTCCCGCACCTACTTCGTCGTCTCCTTTGGGGACCCCGCCAAGATTTCCCTCTACGACTTCGAAACAAAGTCGATGGTGAAAGCAGCGGAGTCGCCTCGCATCCAGGCGTTCTACGCCGCCGCCGTGCCCTGGATCGTGCGCGGCCGGATGGAGCGGAGGGTCGAGAAACCCGAGCCCGAGGGCTTCCGGGACGATCCCGAGATGCGGCTGATGATCCGGCCTCTTGTGGACGATGAATCGCGGCTGGTGGGGCTGGCGGGGATGACGCTCGATCCCGACCACTATCGGGACAACGTGCTGCCTTCGGCCTTCGAGGAGGTCCTCGGCAAGCAGCCGGATCTGGTGGCGACGGTCTGGAATCAGCGCGGCGAGCGGATGATCGGACCGGAGGACGAGGACTCCGGGAATCGCGAGCGGACGATCCGACGGCTGCCCAAACCCTTCGACGATTGGAAGGTGTCGATCCACAGCCCAACTTCCACTCCGGAGCAGTGGGCGCGGGCCAACTTCTTGTTCAACTTGACCCTCTCCGCTGTCCTGGCCTTGGTACTCCTGGGCGGCATCGGCCTGGCGCTGCGCACCGCCTCGCGGGAAATGCATCTGTCGGAGATGAAGAGCGACTTTGTCTCGAACGTCTCCCACGAGCTGCGTACTCCCCTGTCGTCGATCCGAGTCTTTGGCGAGTTCATGCGCCTCGACCGGGTGACGGATGCGGCGAAGGTCCGCGAGTACGGCGAGTACATCGAGACGGAGAGCCGGCGGCTGACGCAGTTGATCGACAACATTCTCGACTTTTCGCGCATCGAGTCCGGTGGCAAGGTGTACCACCGGGAACTCTGCGATCTCGAAGAGCTGGTGGCCGGCGCCCTCAAGACCTTCGAGGTGCGGCTACGGCAGAAGGGCTTCCGGGTGTATCTGGAACGACCTGAAGCCGACGAGCCGCTGCTGCTGAACGCCGATCCCGGCGCCCTGGTGCAGGCGGTGTGCAATTTGATCGACAACGCCGTCAAGTACTCGAACGGCGGCCAGGAGATCCAGGTGACGATCGAGCGCCGCGGCGACCCGGAAACCGGCGAGGCGGTGGTCTCGGTGCGGGATCACGGCATCGGCATTTCGCGCGAGGAGCAGAAGCACATCTTCGACCGCTTCCACCGGGTGGGCACCGGCCTGGTGCACGATGTGCGCGGCGCCGGCCTCGGCCTGTCGATCGTGCAGCACATCGTCGAGGCCCACGGCGGGCGGGTGGACGTCAAGTCCGATCTCGGCCGCGGCAGTACTTTCTCGCTACATTTTCCGCTGGAGCCAACCGGGGAAACCGTTGACGAGGAGAAGCCGTGAGCCACCGGGTGCTGATCGTCGAAGACGACGAGGCGATGGCCGTTGCCTTGAAGGACGGCTTCGAGTACGAGGGCTATGACGTGACCGTCGCCCGCGACGGCGAAGCGGGTCTGTCCGCCGCCCAAGAAGGCTCGCCGGAGCTGATCATTCTGGACGTGATGCTGCCCAAGAAGACCGGCCTGGACGTCTGCCGGGACCTGCGCGGTGAGGGCAATGCGGTGCCGATCATCATGCTGACGGCCCGCGGTCAGGAGATCGACAAGATTCTGGGACTGAAGCTCGGTGCCGACGACTACATCACCAAACCTTTCAGCTTCATGGAACTGTTCGCCCGCGCCGAGGCGGTGCTACGCCGAGCGCAGGGACATCGCGGCGGCGACGAGGAGCAGGTCATCCACATCGGCGAGGTGACGGTGGACTTCCGCCGCCACGAGGCGACCAAGGGCGGGCACCCGCTATCCCTCTCACCGCGTGAGTTCCGGCTGCTCGAATACTTCGCCGCCCACCGCGGCGAGGTGGTGAGTCGCGATCAACTCCTCGACGGCGTGTGGGGCTACGACGCGATCCCCTATACCCGCACCGTCGACACCCACATCGCCAAGCTGCGCAAGAAGATTGAAGACACCCCGGCGGATCCCCGCTGGCTGGTCACCATCCACGGCCTGGGCTACAAGCTAACAGACCGCTGAACTCCGCTTCGCGGATTTTTTGGCTATTGATCCTAGGAGGGGCTGGACGCCCCCCTCGCCCGAAAATCAAGCTTTTCGGCTCACCCCCATCCCGGCAGCTAGTCGCCGGGGGCGCCCAGCCTTTCAGGCTCAGTCGCGAAATGCCAACTACTCGAATCCGTTCACGCCTGCTACAGATACCCCAAGGACTTCAAAAGCGACTCGGTTTCCCCACCCATACTTCGCTCGTCGCCGCAGGCGCCGCCCACTTCGTCGAGCAGCGGATCGAATCGGTCGGCGCCGTTCCAGGCGGAGAGCAGGCGCTGCAGGCGTTCGAGATCTTCCGGGTATTCCTCGGCCACGTTGCGCGTCTCTTCGGGGTCTTCCCGCAGGTCGAAGAGGGTGAAGCGCACCCCTTCTCCGCCGATCCAGCGCTGCTCCGGGCGGGTTTGGGCGAAGACCAGCTTGAAGCGCTCGTCGCGCACGATCTTCTGCCACTTGTTCTTGGTTTCCCAGCCGGCTTCGGAGTAGGCCAGGGTGGGCGCCTCCGGCGTTTCGCCCAGCAGGCGAGGCGTCAGGCTCCGGCCCTGGCGCCAGCGCTGCCCCTCTTCCAGTTCCACCCCCGCCGCCTCGAGGAGGGTCGGCGTCAGGTGCAGCAGTTCCGCCGGCGCTTCGTCCACCCGCGGTGCGAGCACTCCCGGATAGTGAACGATGAAGGGCACCCGCACGCAGGTCTGGAAACCGAAACGACCGTGATCGAAGTAGTAGCGGTGCTCGCCCAGGGATTCCCCGTGGTCCGAGGTGAAGACGGTCATGGTGCGCTCGCGCAGGCCCCGCACGTCGACCTCTTCGAGCAGGCGGCCGATCTGAAAATCCGTGTAGAAGATCTCGGCGTCATAGCGGGCGCGGTAGAAGGCCAGTTCGTCGCGGCCGTCGAGCACCTGGTCGCGGCCGATACCGGTCATCTGTTGGCGCGGCTTGTCGGCGATGGTGATGCGCTCGGTGGGATCGAAGTACTCGTCGTCCTGGAAGCCGTCGCGCCACTCTCCCGGCGGCACGTAAGGAGCGTGGGGGTCGAGGTAGTGGACCCACAGGAAGTACGGCTTGGTCTGGCCGTCTTCATTCTTCTCGCTCTCGATGCGGTCGAGCAGACCGAGGGCGAGTTGCGTCACCGCCTCGGCGCGGTTGGGGTCGCTGCCGTCCTCGGGCGGATCGAGCTTCCAGGTTTCGATGTAGGTGTCGAAGCCCTGGTCAAAGTAGAAGTCGCTCGCCAAGGCGGCGTTGGCGACCACCGCATGGGTCTGGTACCCGGCCCGCTGCAGGGTTTCCGCCAGCATCTCGAAGCGGCACGGCAGCGGTTGTCCGATGCGCCGCACGATGCCGTTGTCCTTCGGGTAGGTGGCGGTGAACATCGAGGCCATGGACGGCCCGGTTTTCGGCCACTGCACCGCCGGTTGATCGAAACGCACTCCTTCCGCCGCCAGCCGGTCGATCACCGGCGAGGTTTCGCGCGGGTAGCCGTAGGCGGAGAGATGGTCGGCCCGTAGGGTGTCGACGGTGACCAGGAGGATATTGCTGCGTGGCGGAATGGGCGGTGGATCCTCTGTCACGCACCCGCCCAGACTCACCGCTCCACCGATCAGGGCGAGGGCGATGAAGCGAATCGAAGTAGTAGGCCGAATCATGGATGAAGATCTCGTTGGGGATGACAGCCAGAAGGGCTGACGGATGGATTCTAACCGCTCTCTGGGTCAGCGGCACTCTGGATCTGTTTTCGCTTCGCCGGGTCGTCGTGGGGGCGGTCGCGGGACTGTGGTGGCTCTTGCTTTTGTGCGCTTCGACGGGTCGTCGTGGGGGCGGTCGCCGGGGACCGAGGGTGGCTTCTCAAACTTTGCACTCCAGGCCACCCTCTGCGCGGCACGAGCGCAAACCGTTCACAACTCCCAATCACCCTCCAAGCGCTCGTGCCGAGCTCCCCGGCGACCGCCCCCACGACGACCCTCTACCATCCTCTCCTCCAAACCAGCTCCACATTCGACCCTTCCCTGGGCGAAAGCCTGCTGTGATGAGCGACGTGGGCGGAATCGAAGGGGGGACTTGTGAAAGTCGCCCGGTGAGGCCCTCGCCCCAGCAGAGGGCTGCTGTGATGAGCGCTGCTTGAGGGCGCGAGGAAGAGGTCCGGAGAGGCCGAAGGGAGGGGGCGAGGGAACTCGCTGCGAGCGCTCGTCGGGGTCTGGGGAGGCGTGGATGGTTTGCGCTCGCAGCGCGCAGGGCGCGGCCGGTTCTGGAAAGTCAAAAGAGCCGCGCCCGGTCCCTCGCCCCCTCCCTCCGGGCGTCCCAACGAGTCAGCGGTCCAGCGCAAATCAGACCATGCGCGACAATAGCAACCCCACATCCCGCTCCAGTCCCCGCTCCGCCGAGAACTCTTCGATCACCGGCAGGAAGCGCGGCCCGAGATCCTCCGCCTTGCGGTCCCCTACGCCCCGCACGCGCAGCAGGCTCTCCGGCCGGGAAGGCCGGATGCGGGCCAGTTCGCGCAGCACGCTGTCGTGGAAGATGACGTAGGGCGGCACTTCGCGCTCGCGGGCGATCTCCAGGCGCAACTCCCGCAGGCGCTCGAAGAGGCCGCGATCCACTCCTTCCCAGTTCTCGTCGTCCCGGGCGCGGCGGCGCGGGCGGGAGCGCGGTGCCGGCTGGCGGAAGAGAGCGATGTCTTCCGGCGGCGCACCGCCCTTCAAGAGCGCTACCCCTTCCTCGGTCAGTTGGAGTATCGGGTAACGGTCCCCGACCGACCGCAGAAAACCCTGATCCCGGAGCTGGCCGACAAAGCCGCGCAGATCGGAAATCGAAGCATCCTCGAGCAGTCCAAAGGTGGAGACTTGGGCGTGACCCTGCGCCCGCACCTTGTCCGTTTCACGGCCGCGCAGCACGTCGATCACCTGCCCGGCGCCCCAGCGCTGCCCCAGGCGGGCGACGCAGGAGAGGATCTTCTGGGCCAGCACCACCGGCTCGTCTACCGTCTCCAGCTCGCCCAAACACCAGTCGCAGGCGCCGCAGTCGTCGGGTTCGTAGGCCTGGCCGAAATACTCCGTCAGCACCCGATGGCGGCAGCCGGTGGCGCCGGCGTACTGGCGCATCGCCGACAGGAGCTGCCGGGCGCCCTCGCTCAGTTCGCCGTCCGCCTCCAGCAGCCGCCGCCAGGTGGCGAAATCCCCCGGCGAATAGAGCAGAAGGCACTCCGCCTCCAGCCCGTCACGGCCGGCCCGGCCGGCCTCCTGTTGGTAGTGCTCCGGCGAGCGCGGCGAGCCGACGTGGACCACGTAGCGGACGTTTGAGCGGTCGATTCCCATACCGAAGGCAACGGTCGCCACCACCGTGTCGATGCGCTCTTCGAGAAAGGCGTCCTGGCAGGCGTGGCGGGCCTCGGCGTCGAGGCCCGCATGGTAGGCCTGGGCTTTGGCTCCCCAGCCGCGGAGCTTGTCGGCGATCTCCTCCACTTCACGGCGGGAGATGCAGTAGATGATGCCCGCCTCCCCGGCGTGGCGGGCCAGGACATCGCGCAACTGGCGGTCGAGCTGGTTCTTGCGGCGAGCGCGGTAGATGAGGTTCGGCCGGTCGAAGGAGCCGACCAGGACCTCCGGCTCGAGAAGTCCAAGCTGCTCGACGATGTCGCGTTGTACCTGGCGGGTGGCGGTCGCCGTGTAGGCGTGGACGGCGAGGTCCGGAAAGCGTTCCCGCAGCCGACCCAGCTCGCGATAGGGCGGGCGAAAATCATGCCCCCACTGGCTGATGCAGTGGGCTTCGTCCACCGCCAGGTAGGACACCCGGCAGTCTGCGAGAAAACTCTGGAAGCCGTCCATCACCAACCGCTCCGGCGAGACATAGAGCAACCGGTACTCGCCCCGGCGCAAGCCGTCCTGCACCTGTCGGCGCTCCTCCGGCAGCTGGCTGGAGTTGAGGAAGGCGGCCGCCACGCCGTTGGCGGCGAGAGCGTCGACTTGATCTTTCATCAGTGAGATGAGCGGCGAAACCACCAGCGCCAACCCGCTGTCTTCGACTAGGGCCGGCGCCTGGAAGCACAGCGACTTGCCACCGCCGGTGGGCAGCACGACGAGGGAATCGCGGCCGGCGAGCACCGCCTCCATCGCCTCCTGCTGGAGCGGCCGGAACGAGTCGTAGCCCCAGGTGTGGCGCAGGACGTCTTCGAGTTGGGCTTGGTGGGAGGACATCGGAGTCGGGAACGGCACCGCCCGGGCCGGGCGAACCCGTCGATGATACCCGCTGTTCAAGGCCCTGCTGGAAAAGGCCCTACGGCTCCGGCTCCGCCCACTCCGGATAGAGACTGCGATCCAGCCCCGGCAGGATGCGCAACGCGTTCTCGTAGTACAGCTTGCGCAGCACTTCGTCCGGCAGGTCCAGGCCGTAGAGCTGCCAGAAGGCGTGGCGGCGGCGATAGTAGTCGAAGTACTCGTCCGCCGTCTCCAGGGTGCGGAAGTAGACCGGATACTCCTCCGGCCGCCAGGAATCTTTGCCGAACAGCACGCGGTCCTGGTAGCGCTCCAAGAACCGGCGGGCGAAGCGCGGTTGGCGACCCAGCTCCGCCAGCACCGCGCCGATCTCGGTGTAGACGTTGGGCCGTTCGTCCAACAGCCGGCCGAGGCGCGCCAAATCGCCGCCGAGCCAGGCGAGGTGGGCGGCGATGAAGGTGGTCTCCGGATGCTTGCGAAAGAGGTTCCACTGCTCCGCCATCACCTGTTCCCAGGGCGGGAAGCGCTCCGGCGGCCGCGCCCGGTTGGGCCGTTGCTTGAGCTCCAGCCAGCGCTCGTTGAAGCGGTCGTGGGGTTCGAAGAAGGAGGCCGGCTCGCCGGTGTGGATCAGCACCGGAATGCCCAACTCGGCGCACTTTCGCCAGACCGGGTCGAGGCGTGGATCGTCCGTCGGCACCCGCTCGCCGTTTACGTCTTCGAGGGTCAGGCCGAGGTTTTTGAAGATCTTCAGGCCGCGCGCCCCGGCGTCGTAGTCCGCCTGCAGGCGGGCCGCCGCTCGGCGGCCGAAGCCGGGCTCCCCCATACCCTCGAAGTCCACCGTGGCGAAAATCACGAAGCGGTTCGGAAACGCCTTTTTCATGCGCTCGACGGTGGCGATCAATCGTTCGCCGGTGCCGCCGCTCAGGTTGACCATGGCGCCCATATTCAGCCGATCCATCTCCGCCACCAGAACCTCGACATCCCTTGCGCTCATGCGGCCGGCGTTGTGATGGCTGTGGACATCGATGAACGGATAGCGCGCCCGCTCGACGGAATTTTCCGGCACCACCAGGGTGGACTTCGGTTCGTACTCCTCAAACGACATGTCCTGGGCAGCCAGCGGCAGCAGCGCTGAACACACCATCAGCGCGAAGAGGGAACGGAAGACGGCGAAAGATCGAGACATGAACTCTCCAGACCAGTCGGTGGGCCACCCGCCATGGGCAACCCAGACCGCAAGGATAATGCTCCCTGGCCGACCGAAGAAACCCCCTACGACGTGCGTAGTAGAATCAACGCCGGCAACGCCGCTGAGAAATTCACTCGAGACCACCTAGGAGCCGAAATGAAACGACCGCGCATCCTCCCGTCAGCCATCTGCTGCCTGTGCCTTCTCGCCTTGGTGGCCGCGCCGGCATTGGCCGCCGATTGGCCGTCCTTCCGCGGCCCGAACGGATCCGGCGTGGCGGACGGAGATTCGTATCCCGAGTCCTGGGATCACGAGTCCGGCCGCAATGTGCAGTGGAAAGTCGACCTGCGGGGCACCGGCTTCTCGAGTCCGGTGGTCCAGGGCCAGCGCCTCTTTGTCTCCTTTTTTGAAGAGGTCGAGGGGAAGAAGGAGACCCTTCGATGGGTGCTGGTCGCCGTCGACCGGGCCAGCGGGAAGGTTCTCTGGGAACGCGCCGTGGTCGAAGAAGCCAAGCGCCTGGAGCACCATCCGGCATCGAGCCACGCCAACGCCACCTCCGCCGTCGATGATCAGCGCATCGTTTCGATTCTCGGCGCGTCGACGCTGGTAGCCCACGACCTCGGCGGCAAAGAGCTGTGGCGCAAGGACTTGGGGCTGCTCGACCAGGGCATGGCCTCGGACGCCAGCTCTCAGTGGGGCCACGCCAGCTCGCCCCGTCTATGGCAGGGCGTGGTGTTCGTCCAGGTGGACCGCCACCGGAATTCCTATCTGGCGGCTTTCGAGGCCGCCTCGGGCAAAGAGCTGTGGCGCAACGAGCGCAATGAGAAACCCTCCTGGAGCACCCCGGCGATCTACCGCCACGACGGCGAAGACGTTCTGGTGACTTCGTCTCCAGGCTATGTGCGGGGCTATCGGCCGAAGACCGGCGAGGAACTGTGGCGTTTCGCCATCGACCTGCAGGTGATGGTGCCGGTGCCGGTGATCTCCGAAGAATTCGTTTACATCGCCGGCGGCTATCCGCGCGGCCAGCCGATTCGCGCCATTCGCACCAGCGCCCGCGGCGACGTGTCGCTGGCTGAGGACACCGACCGCAGCGAGCACGCGTTCCTGAGCGAGCGCGGCGGCCCCTACGTGCCTTCGCCGCTGCTCTATCGCGGGCGCCTCTACGGCTGCACCGATGAAGGAATCCTCTCTGCCTACGACCCGGCGACCGGCAAGCGCCTCTGGCGGGAGCGTGTCGGCGGCACCTACAGCGCCTCGCCGGTGGGCGCCGACGGCAAGATCTATCTCGCCAGCGAAGAGGGAGAGGTTCATGTGGTCGCCGCTGGAGACGAATACAAGCATCTCGCCACCATCGACCACGGCGAACGACTGATGGCGACCCCGGCGCTGGTGGACGGAACGATCTACCTGCGGACGCCGAGCGCCCTACTGGCGGTGCGGCAAGAGGCGCCCACGGCGAAGAAAGAAGCGAAAGCAACCCGCTGACCGCTGAGGCTCACTCCCGCGGTCCGGGCAGGTGCTCGCGGGAGAGGTCCCGCGCCCCGTTCTCGGTGCACAGCACGTCGTCCTCGATGCGCACGCCGCCGAAGGGCCGGAGGCAGTCGACCACCGCCCAGTCGATGGCCGAGGCGTCGTCGCTGCCGCGCACCGGATCGAGCAGCACCGGGTTGAAGTAAATCCCCGGTTCGATGGTCACCAGGTGGCCGGCTTCGAGCGGGCGGGTGGTGCGGAGCAGCGGGTATTCGGCCGGCGGCGCGACTTCTCCACCGTCGGGACCGGCCTGGTGACCACCGACGTCGTGCACTTGAATCCCCAGGTGATGGCCCACGCCGTGGGGGAAGAAGTGGCGGGTGAGGCCGCGCTCCATCGCCTCGTCGGCGGATACCTTGACCACCCCGGTCCGCTGGAGGATCTGCGCCACGCCGCGGTGCGCCGCCTGGTGGATGTCCGGGTACGGCACGCCGGGAGCGACCATCGCCACCAGTTCTTGCTCCAGCGCATCCACCCCTTCGACCAGTTCCTTGAACACCGGATCGGCCCCTTCCCCCACCCAGGTGCGGGTGAGATCCGAGGCGTAGCCCTCGAAGCTGGCTCCGGCGTCGAGCAGCAGGGTGCGCCCCGGAGCGGCCTCGGGACCTCGCTTGCGCTCGTAGTGCAGGACGGCTCCCTTCTCCTCCAGGGCGACGATGGTGTTGAAGGGCACTTCCCGCTCGATTTGGTCCGACCCCTCGAGGAAAGCCCAGTGGATCTCCCGCTCGGTGGCCCCGGCACGGAACATTTCGAGACCGGCGAGGTGGCCGCTGGCGGCCCTGCGGACGGCGACCTCGGTCAATGCCACCTCCCAGGGGGTCTTGTAGGCCCGATACCAGTCGAGGGGCGCCATCAGCTCCGCGGGCTCGATGCGGTCGGCATCGATTCCCACCGCCTGCGCC
Source organism: Acidobacteriota bacterium (assembly GCA_039030395.1). Classification (NCBI taxonomy): domain Bacteria; kingdom Pseudomonadati; phylum Acidobacteriota; species Acidobacteriota bacterium. The sequence goes on along the minus strand of JBCCEF010000005.1, from coordinate 174,183 downwards.
GCTTCCGGCGCATCGCCGACATAGGCGATCCGCTCCAGCGAACCGAGCGACTCCGCCGCCTTTTCGAAGCTCTCCGCCTCGGAAAGATCCACCACCGATTCCCAGTACGACGCCGGCGGCATGGAGGTGTCGAACCAGAAATCCATTGGCCGCACCCGCACCACCTGTACGCGGCCGCCGGGGCGAGCCAGGACGATGTGTTCCGGCCCCGCGATCGGGCACCAGCGCCGGAAGTGCGGCGTGCTCCAGAAGGCGATGGCGTTGTCGTCGGCGTGGTACGTCCGTTCGCGCCCGGCGTGGAAGAGCACACCGTCGAGGGACACCCCGCGCCGGCCGGCCCGCTCCAGGCTGTCCGCCAACCAACGGTCGAGGGCGGCGAGGTGATCGCGATAGAGATCGGTGCTGGTCATGCGCTGGGCTCCCGTAGTCGGTGGGTTCTCAATGGGGCTTTCGGCGGCTGAGCTTAGCAGCCAGCAAAGGAGCGCTGAGCGCCGCCAGCCAGGCGCCGAACAGGATCGCCGGGAGCGGCTGGGCCGGCCGGCTGCGCACCGACACCACGCTGCCGTCCTGGCGCAGGCCGCACCACTCGACACGGCCGAGGAAACGATCGAGGACGCCGCGGCGGCGCACTTCCCGCGCCCGCGAGACTTCCGGCAGCAGCTCGACCAGCAGCTCGTGACGCCGATCCGCCAGCGCCGCCTCCGGGCCGTGGACCTGGCCGAGAGAGCGCACGGTAAAGCGCTGCCCTTCGCCGCCGGGGCACGGCAGGGGATCCGCGGCGGCAAGGGGCGCCGACCCTTCACTACCCCAGCGCCATCGGTAGCTCCGCTCTCGACTCTGCCGGATCTCCAGCACCTCGCCAGAGAAGCGCATACAGCGCGCCGGTCCGTCCGGCAGAAACAGCGCCGCCCGCAAGTCGCCGCTCCGCCGGTCGTACAACGCCACCCGCCCGGATCCGAGGATGCCAGCCCCTTCACCGGTGGCCAGCCAGCGCCCGTCCTCGCTCACCGCCAAGGTCAGAACCGGCGCCCCGAGCAGCCGGGGCGAGGACTCGCCGGCCAGCAGAAGGCGCACGGTGCCGTCGTCGCCGCTGAAGGCCGCGGTGTCGTCATCCGGTGAGCCGGACGCAATTCGGAAGGAACCCCGCTGCGCCGGAACTGAAAGTGTGCCGGAGACCGAAGGCGCAGGCAGGCCCTCGGCCGGCGCCGCGGCCGCTACCGGCCGAGGGGCATCATCGGACCAGCCCAGCACCTTGCCGTTCGCCGTCCGCAGCCACAGCACATGGTCCGACCGGTCCCAGGCCAGCGCCTCCACCGGAGAGTTGAGTTCCACCGCTCGCAGAGCTTCGCCTTGGGCGCTCCACACCCGCACCCCACCTCCGGCGTCGGCGGAAGCCACCCGTTCGCCTCCATCGGTCACCGCCAAGGCGGTGACGACGCGTGGATGGCCGGGATCCGGCCACTCCCGGAGCACCTGCGAGCGCCAGTCCCCGAGGCCGGGCGGCAACCAGATGACGAGGGCTACGAAGGCGGTGCTCAAGAGGAGCCAAAAGGGCAAGCGGCGGGACATGACGAGGAGTGTACGGCCTAGGCGACAATGCGGATGGCGGTGATAGGTTGCGCTCTATGCGCCAACCGACCCTTCACCGCACCGTTTCCCGCTGGCAGGTGCTGGGGCTGGCGATCAACGGGGTGGTGGGCAGCGGTATTTACCTGCTGCCGGCGGCCGAGGCCGGCTACCTGGGAAACGCCAGCCTGCTGGCCGTCGCACTGGCCGGCCTCACGGTGCTGCTGGTGGTGTTCTGCTTTGCCGAGGCGGCCACCCACTTCGACGGCACCGGCGGCGCCTACCTCTACACCCGCGAGGCCTTCGGCGATTTCGTCGGCTTCGAGGTCGGCTGGATGACCTGGCTGGCGCGGGTGGCCTCCATCGCCTCGCTGTCCGTCGGCTTCGCCCAGGCCCTCGGCTATCTGTGGCCGGCGGCCGCCACGGAGGGACTAGCGCGCACCGCCGCCATCATTCTGCCGCTGCTGGGACTGACCTACCTGAACTGGATCGGAGTCAAGTCCGGCGCTCGCACGGCGGTGGTGCTGGTGATCGCCAAGTTGGTGCCGCTGGCAGTCTTCATCGTCGCCGGTGCCTTTTATTTTTCTCGCGAAGTGTTTGCCGCGCAGACCGCCAGCGACACCGCGGGGATGGGCGAAGGGGGGCTCGGGCAAGCGGCCCTCCTGCTGCTCTTCGCCTATGCCGGCTTCGAGAACACCGCCGCGCCGGCCGGCGAGTTCCGACGGCCGAAGCGCGACCTGCCCTTTGCCTTGATCACCCAGATCGCCATCGTGACGCTGATCTACTGCGGCGTCCAGGCGGTAGCCCTCGGCACCCAGCCGGACCTCGCCGCTTCCACCACCCCGCTGGCCGACGCCGCGGGCCGCTTTTTCGGCTCCTGGGGTGGCTTGCTGCTAACGGTAGGGGCCGCCGTCTCGATCCTCGGCACCAACGGAAACTCGGTGCTCGCCGGGCCGCGCTACCTCTTCGCCCTGGCGGCGGACGGCTATGGGCCACGCTTCCTGGCCCGCATTCATCCGACGTACCGCACGCCGGCCAACGCCCTGCTGCTGCAAACGGTGATCGCCGTGCCGATGGCCTTGACCGGCAGCTTCACCGGGCTCGCCGCCCTGTCGGTGATCGCGCGCCTCGCCACCTACCTGGGTACCGCGGCAGCCGTGCCGGTGCTGCGACGCCGGCACTCCGTTCAGCCAAGTGAAGGTTTCCGGCTGCCGGGAGGCTGGCTGATTCCAGCGGCGGCCGCGCTCCTCTCCCTCGCCCTGGCCGCCAGCGCCGGCCGCAACAACCTGATCGCCGGCGCCCTGGCCCTGGCGGTGGGCGCGGTGATCTTCGCCCTGCGGCGCAAGGATCGATAGGGCGTTCTTCTCAGGGGGAGTCCATCACCGGCTCGGGTCCGAGCGGCGGTTCGACCTCTTTGGGGAGCAGCAACCAGTAGCGACCCGAGTGCTTCATGCGGCCGGCGACCTCGGCGGCCTCCTCGCCCGGTCCCCAGAACACATCGCCGCGCACCGGGCCGCGGATTGCGCCGCCGGTGTCTTGGGCCACCATCAGCCGGCGCAGCGCACGGTCCGGCATCGCCAACTCGGCGGCCGGGGCGGTGGCGTCGAGCCACACCGGTGCCCCCAGCGGCATGTAGGTGCGGTCCACCGCCAGCGACCGCCCCGGGGTGAGCACCACTCCCAGGCTACCCACCGGCCCCGGTTCCGACAGCTCTCGAAAGAACACGTAGGAAGCGTTCTCGGCCATCAGCGCCGGCGCTTCCTGTGGATGCTGCCGCAGCCACCGCCGGATGCTCTGCAGCGAGACTTCTTCCCGGGTCAGCTCGCGGCGCTCGATCAGGCTGCGGCCGATCGCCCGGTAGGTGTGGCCGTTCTGCGCCGCATAGCCCACCCGCATCACCCCGCCCTCGGCCAGCTCCACCCGCCCGGACCCCTGGATATGCAGGAAGAAGGAGTCGATGGAATCGTCCACCCAGACGAGTTCCAGGCCGCGCCCGGCCAGCGAACCGGCGGCGAGGGCGGCGCGGTCGTCGAAGGGCAGGAGTTGACCACCCTCTACCCGGCCGGCCAGTCGGCGACCGCGCAAGTCTGCCCGAAAACGCCCCAGGTCCACGGCCACCAGTTCCGGCGGTCGACGGTAGAGGGGATGCTGGAATTTGGCGCCGCGCTGGCGACTGCCGCGCAGCGTGGGCTCGAAGTAACCGGTAAAGAGGCCCGCCGATTCGTCGCCGTCGAGCACCTGCCAAGGGCGAAACTCGCTCTGGAAGAAGTACTGCGGGTTGGGCGCCGTCTCGCCGTGGAAGCAGGCGTAGCGCCAGTCGGCGTAGGTCCCGGCCATGCCGTCCGGGCCGACCGGGGCGGTGTCGTCCCGCTGCACCCAGGCGCGGCAGGTCTCCAGGAAGGCGGCCAGGGCGCCAGCGTGGTCGTCGTCGTCCCAGCCGGGCAGGTCATCGAAGGTCGCCGGCCGGAGGACCCGCACCGGTTCCTCCGGCAAGGCCTCCAGGGGAACGGGTACCCCGGCATCCTGTGTCGATCCGTCGTCGGGGCCGAAGGATCGCACCAGAATCCAGCCGGTCGCCGACAGGCACCAGACCGCGAGGACCGCGCACAGAACGCGCCAAACCCGGATCGGGTCTCCCTGCGAAGATCGGATTTCGTTCGACGTCACGGCGCCGAACCTAGCGCTTCGACGACCACCCGGCCGGTCGCCTGTGGCGGCGCGGAAATGCCCAGCAGAGCCGCCACCGTCGGGGCGACGTCGATGTGGCGAATGGGGCCGATATCCACCCCTTGGCGCAAGCCCGGTCCGGCAGCGTAGAAGATGGCGTGCATTTCCCGGCGGCGCGGCGGAAAACCGTGCTGGCCTTCGCCCCAGGGTAGCCGCGTGGCCTCGAACAACACGCCGGGTTCGGCGAGTCCGCGACGCGGGTAGTAGCCCGGCGCGAGGGAGAAGTACAGGTCGCCGCCGCTCGGGCCGCCGCCCTCCATCTCCGGTTCCTCCTGCGGCCGGAACACCCGGGTGACCGGCGCCTCGCCGGTCACCGGATGGCGCACCGCCAGCAGCGCCTCGGCGGCCTGCTCGAGGACCGCCTCCCGGTCCTCCGGTGCCACGATGCCGTCCTTCCAGGAGGTGTCGTTGACCTTCAGAAAGAAGGCATCACCAAACTCCGCCGCCAGGATCCGCGTACGGGAGAGGTCGATGGCCGCCCGCCAGCTGCCACCTTGGTCGCCTCCACGATCGAGACGCACCAGCAAGCCCGCTTGTTCCAATACCGCATTGACCAACAGGTCCTGGGACACGCCGGCCATGCCGTGGTCGCTGGTGACCACCACCGCTGTCTCCGACGGCAGCTTTTCCAGCACGGAGCCGAGCCAGCCGTCGAGCAGGGCGAACACCCGGGCATAGTAGGGCCAGAGGACTTCGGCCGTTGCCGGATCGTGGCTCGGCGACGTCGGGTCGAAGACGCCGTACCAGGTGTGCCCGGCCGGATCGGCCATCGGCAGATAGTGGAACAGCACCTCCGGCTGCCAACGATCGATCGCCCAGCGGGTCGCCCGACGGCTTTGTTCCACGTCGAAGGCGGTCAGTTCCAGTACCCGCTCTTCGGCCTGGCCGTCGCCGCCCAGCATCAGCGGAGGACCCAGGGCGCCGGACTCGTAGAGGCGGAACTGCACGTCGTGAAATCCCTGGTAGACCTGGCGGTAGGCCTCCAACTCGCCGGCGGGCATCGCTCCGTCGAGGTAGTGGACACCGCGCCGGTACAGCCGCAGGGAGGACCCGTCCGGCGCCAGCTCGAACAGCCGGAAGAAGGTGAAGCCGCTGCGCCCGCCCTGCTGCACCGCGAAGGCGGGACTCCAGGAGGCCAGGGAATCGCCATCGGAAGATGCAGGCTTCAGCTCCACCGGATCGCCGCAGGCGCGGGTCTCCGGACAAATCAAGACTCCACCGAATCCCTCTGAGCCCTGCGGGATCAGCAGATGAAACACCGAGTCGCCGAGGATTCGTTTCGCCTCCAGGCTACCTTCGGGCGCCTCCCAGGACGGATCGGCAGGCCGGAAATCCTCACGGCCGAGGACGGCGCTGCGGGCGATCACCTGCTCGAAACCGCTGACCGAGCGGAAGCCCTCCTCCGGCACCCCGGCCTGGCGCAGGGCGTTGACGTGGACTTCCGGCGGATAGGACTGGGTGGCCGACAGCACCGTGACCCGACGGCCGGCGCGAGCGGCGGTTACGTACAGCGGCTCGGCGGTCAGCGCCGCGGAACTGAAACCGCGGCGGCGCTCCAGCAGAGTGTGCTCGGACGCCGGGAAGAGCGGCGTGGTGTTGGCCGATACGCCGTTGCACGCCGGCCCGCAACCGGTCCACAACACCGCATGGCCGACGGCGGTCTTGGACGGCAGGCCCGGCACGCTGTACTGCGCCGACACGCCGCGTTCGGCCAGGGCCGCCAGATGGGGCAGGTGCCCCTCGGCCAGCATCCGGTCGACGATCAGGTCGCCGGCGCCGTCCCAAGAGACGATCATCAGCCGCGGAGCCGAGCCCGCTGGCGCGGGTGAATCCGCGTTGTTTGGGGCGGCGGGCGGCGCGGCGGGAGGAAGCCCCGTGGCGCAGGCCGCCAGAGTCGCGAGGAGCGGCCACCAGCCCCACCTCGCCCGGCGGATCATCCGCCGGCCTGGGTCGACCGGATGGAATCCTGCACCCGGGTCCACACGGTGTTGCGGCCGAGGAGGGAGATCCCCAGATAGCCGCGCAGGCCCAGGCGATCGGGACCTTCGAGCCAGGCCTTGGAACGGTAGGTCTTGCCGGAGTCCGGATCGTAGATCTGCGCCCCTCCCCAGGTGCCCTCACCGTCGAACTCAAAGCCATCGAGGATTTTGAGGCCCAGGAGAGGCCGATCGCGCAGCTGCGGATCGGGGTTTTCACGATCGATCTTGGTCTGGCCGGCCATGCCGCCGCGGTCGCCGGCCCGGTAGCGCGGTTTTTCCAGCCACACGATACGTCCGTCGAAGCCGTCGCCGTTGCGATAGATCTCGACGTGGGCGATGCCGTCGGAACTCGGTGCCGAAGCCCAAACCCCAACAATCGCGTCCGCGCTAACCGGCGAGTCCGCCTCGGCGAAGGGCGACAGCCCCAACACCAAGGCCCCTAGCAGCAACCATCCGAACGGCAAGAGACCGAAACATCCCAGTCCGGCCCGCGCCCCCTCCCCAACTCTCGATCCATCCCACATCGACTGCATCATGCAACTCCTGATTGGGTGCCCCGATAGAGATCAAAAGGCAAAATTCGAACATCCAGCGGTCCGTTGCGCACGGCGATGCGCCGCCGCGGGCGCAACCCGATCTGCTTGCCGCGGCTCTCGCCACCGGCCAGTACGACGGCTTTCCAGCCGGCGTAGGACTGCTTGAGTAGATCACCAACGCGCCGCCATTGGGCGGCGTCTTCGTCGATTCTCTCACCGTAGGGCGGGTTGAGAATCACCAGTCCCGGAGAATTCGGCGGTTTGAACTCGAAAGCGTCGCCGCGCTGGACCCTTGCGATGTCCGCCAGACCCGCTCGCTCCAGGTTCTCGCCGGCGGCGCTCACCGCTTCCGGGGACCGGTCGATACCCCACAGGGAGAGATCCGGCCGGTCGGTCTCGGACGTCCCCCGCTGGATCGCCGCGAAGGCCGCGCGGTCGAATCCCGGGAAACGCTCGAAGGCCCAGCCCGTGCCGGCGGCGCCTCGCGCCCAGCCGGCGGGCCGCCGAAGGGCGAACCACGCCGCCTCGGCCAGCAGGGTGCCGGTACCGCACATGGGATCCACCACCGGCCCCCGGCCATCCCAGCCGGAGGCCAGCACGCAGGCTGCGGCCATTGTCTCGCGTAAAGGAGCCACCCCCGTCGCCCGGCGGTAGCCGCGCCGGTCGAGGGGCTCGCCGGAGGTGTCGAGGAGCAGCGAGGCGCGATCCTTGTGCAGCCATACCCGCAGCGGTAGATCCGGGCGCTTGCGGTCGATCGACGCACGGCGGCCGAAGCGCTTGCGCTGGCCGTCCACCAGCCCGTCCTTGGTTTTCAAAGCCACCCAGCGGGTGTCCCGCACGACGGAGGCGGTGGAGGTGGCGTGGATCGCGATCGTGCGGTCCGGTGCGAAGAGGCGGCCGGCGGCGAGACCGTCCCATCGGCGAGTGCGGTCTTCCACCAGGGCGCGCGCGCCGGTGTAGAGATGGTCATCCTCCGGCGCCGCCCAGCGGCCCAATTCCACCAGCACCCGATTCGCCGTGCGGAGCTGCCAGTTGGTCCGCCACACATCCGGCCAGCGGCCCTGAAAGGTAACCGCGCCGCGGCCGGCTTTCGTCTGCGCAATACCCAGCGCCTTCAGCTCCTCCTGTAGGAATTCTTCGAGGCCCAGGGCGCAGATCGCGACCAGCCGCAAGCTCACGGTGTCCCTCCCTTGGGCGGCGCCGCCTTGTGTTCTTGGCTCGCCAGCTCCTCGAGCCAGCGGCGCGCCTGGGCTCCTTCTGGCCCGTTGCCGGCCAGCCGCGAGGCCTCCACCCAAGCACTCTTCGCCGCACCGCGATCGCCGGCCCGCAGGCTCGCCTGGCCGAGCACCAGCCAGCCGGTGGACCAGGAGGGCAACAGCTCCGTTGCCCTTTCGAGGCGGCGGACGGCCGATGCAGCGTCACCGGCCGCCAGTTCGAGCTGGGCCAGCCGGGTGAGGAGCGCCGCGCTGTCCGCTCCGTTCTCGGCCGCTTGCGACAGCAGAGCCCGCTCCTCTCGGCTCTTGCCGGCCCGCGCGGCCATCTCGCCGAGGCGCAGCCAGGCGGTGGCGGATCGCCGATCGCGCTCGATGGCGGCCCGGTACTCGCGGCGCGCCTCCTCCGCCTTGCCGGCGTCCGCCAGGGCATCGCCCAGCGGGATGCGCAGCAGACCCAGTGCCGGATTCAGAGCGACCGCCTGGCGGTAGGCGGCGACGGCGCCGGTGAGGTCGCCGGTGGCCCGGCGCGCGTTGCCGAGCTGGCTCCAGAAGGGGACATTGCGTGAATCCTCTTGGACCAGGGCCTCGAGCAACGGGACCGCCTCGCCGGCACGGCCGGCGGCGATCCGGTCCTTGGCCTCAGCGAGCCGGGCGAGGAGGGCGATCCCGTCCTTCGGATCCCGCCCTTCGATCCGCACCGGCCCGGTCATCGCTTCGCTCGACGCACCCGCCGTATACCCCAGCGAGCGCACCGCCTCGGTGAGGGCCGCATCGCCCTCGATCTCCGGCGCCGACCGGCTCGCCATCTCCTCTTCGAGGGTTCGCAGATCGTCCCGCAGGCGCCGCGCCTGGCGGCGCTCCGCGACCACGCGGTTGTCGCTCTCGGCGGGATCCTGGATGACGTTGTAGAGCTCCGGGCGCGGCGCGGCGATCAAGCGCCAATCGCCGCGGGTTACCGCCTTCAAGGGGCTCCAACCGTAGGCCCTGGCGGGAAGGGTCGCTTCGCTGTAGATCGTGTTCTCCCCAGCGTCGCCATCGCCCTTGGTAAGTCCCGGCAACACCTCGCCCGGCAAAGCCTGCAGGCCCGCCAGCGACGCCAAGGTCGGCGCCAGACGGCGGCTGGCGACGGTCTCCTTCACCACCGCCCCGGCGGGCACCCCGGGGCCGGAGAGGATCAGCGGCACTTCCAGAACGGCTCGGTACAGAAAGATGCCGTGCCGATCCTCGCCGTGCTCCCCCAGCGACTCCCCGTGGTCCCCCACCACCGCGACCAGCGTTGCCGGCGGCAAGGCAGCGAGCAGGCGGCCGAGTTGGCCGTCCACCCGCTCCAGCTCGGCGTCATAGCCCTGCCGCGGAGAGGGCGCCGGCAGGTAGGGGGAGTGGGGGTCGTAGTAGTGCACCCACAGGAAGAAGGGGGCCTGGGAATCGCGTCCGTTCGCCAGCCAGGCGAGGGCCACGTCCGTGACTCGATCCGCCTCGCGCTCGGCGTAGCCGTACTCGCCCACTCGCTCGGCGGCCATCGAGTCGTCGTAGAGGCTGAATCCGCGCGCCAGGCCGAAACGGCGATCGAGCACCCGCGAAGCCACCACCGCCGCTGTCTCCCAGCCGCCGTCGGCGAAGCGCGTGGCGAGGGTCGGCAGGTCCGACGGCAGGGCGGCGAGGCCGTTGTCCCGCACTCCGTGGGCCGGTGGATCGAGGCCGGTGAGGAGGGAGGCGTGAGCCGGCAAGGTCAGCGGCGAAGCGGTGATCGCCCGCTCGAAGCGCAGTCCCCTCCGCACCAAACCATCGAGCACCGGCGTTTTCGCGGAGCCGCCGTAGGCCCCCAGGGCATCGGCGCGGGTGGTGTCGAGGGTGACGAGCACCAGATTCGGCCGCGCGGCCGGCTCTACTGTCGGGGCGCCGAAGGCCAAAACCCCCGCCACCAGGACCGAGGCGATGAAGACCGCCACCGGCACCCGCCGACGATCGGTGCGGCCCGCCCAGCCAAGAAACGGTGCCCGTCCAAGAAACGTCAAGGGATCGCGATTCAGTCGGGTCATCGGCGGTTTTCGAGGGATTCGGAGACGTTTTGCGGAGTGCCGCGAGAGATCGGGAGGATACCGCGTGAGCGGAAAGCGGCGTGGTCGGTTCAACTGGGCATTATGTTATCGTCAAAAGGATTGCAGTTTTGACTCTCGTCAACCAGATCCTGAGCCGTTGGATCCGCGCAGCGTCCTTGCGTCCGCCCGCGGAAAGCCTACGAATCTAAGGAAACGGACAACGAAACTACCGCGCTCGGCGTCGACCGTCGGGCTGGAACTATTTGGACTGCCGCGGATTCATTTCCCAAGGAGAATTCACGATCATGGTACGTATCAGCAGGCCCGTTGCTGGAATCGTCGCACTGACGGTTCTCGTCGCCGCTCCTCTGCTCGCCTTCCGGCAACCGGACGAATCGCCGGTTCGCGAGAAGGAGTATCGCCATGCCGACCTCTACATCGGCAACATCTTGCAGCCGGCCGCGGATCTACCGGCCGCCGCAGCGGGCAACGCCCAGCAGAGCCTTGCGGCCCTCGGCCTGCCGGCCTCGAAGGCCCGCATGGACCTGCGCAGCGGCCGCTGGGGCACCCTGCTGCCCTCCGATCCGATTCTCCCCGGCTCCGCCAATTCCCTGACCTGGCAGAATCTGCGCGGAGACAGCCCCGGGTCCCACGCCGCCCACCAGCAGGCCGCCTGGGACGCCTTTGCCAACTACCTGAGCGCCCGTCAGTCGGCCCTCAACATCGACATCAGCGAGGTCGCAAGCCCGGGTCGAGTGGCGGTCTACCGCGACGGCAAGAAGGTCCAGATCGTCGCCCAACGCGAGGTGCACGGCGTGCCGGTGCGCGGCAGCAACCTGGTGGCGGTGATCAGCCACGGCAACCTCGTACTGTTCGGCGCCCAGAAGTGGGGCGACGTCAATGTCTCGTCGATTCCCACCCTCGACGCCGACGATGCGCAGGAGGTCGTCGCCCGGCACCTGTCGCCCTACGTGGCCGACTCCACCTGGCGCAAGCCCCGGCTCGAGCTGATTCCGATGTCCAGGGGCACGGACCTGGCGCGCATCGCCGTCGGTCAGGGATACAGCTATCGCTTGGCCTGGGCGATCGCCACGAAATTCAGCAATGACCTGGCAGAGTGGGAAGGTCTGGTCGACGCCCACAGCGGTGAGCTGCTGGCCTTCGAGGACATGGCCGCCTACGCCAGCACCCGCACCATCCAGGGCGGCGTCTACCCGGTGTCGAACGACGGCGTGGCACCGGATGGCGTGAACGTCACCTACCGCTTCCCCTTCGCCGACGTCACCAACAACGGCACGACGTACTTCTCGGACACCGGCGGCAACGTAGCGGTATGCCTGGACGGCGACATCAGCTCGACCCTGTCCGGTGCGTTCATCACCATGAACGACACTTGCGGCCCGATCAACGAGTCCACCAGCGGCGATGTGCTGGACTTCGGTACCAGCGGCGGCATCGACTGCACCGTGCCTCCGGGCTCCTCTCCCGGCAACACCCACTCCAGCCGTTCGGGCTTCTACGAGCTCAACCGCATCGCCGAGATGAGTCGCGGCTTCACGCCGAACGACCCGTGGCTGAACAGCCCGCTGCTGTCGACCATGAATATCAACTCGAACTGCAACGCCACCGGCGGCGCCAGCCAGCTACGCTTCTTCACCTCCGGCGGCGGCTGCTCCAACACCGGCGAGCTGGCCGGCGTGTTCGACCACGAGTGGGGCCACGGCCGGGACGCGACGGACGTCAACGCCGGCATCTCCTCGCCGGGCGAGGGCATCGCCGACATTTACGCCTCGCTGCGCCTGAACACCTCCTGCATCGGCCGGAACTTCCGGCTGGGCAACAACTGCAACGGCTACGGCGATCCCTGCACCCAGTGCGACGGCGTGCGCGACATCGATTGGGCGAACCGCACGTCCGGCAATCCCCACGACATCGCCTTCATCGATCCCGCTTGCGGCAGCGGCGGCGGCACCCCCTGCGGCGGCTCGACCCACTGCGAGGGCGCCGTCTACGGCGAGGCCGTGTGGGATTTGTGGAACCGTGATCTCCAGACGCTCTACGGCATGTCCCTGGACACCGCCCGCGAGATCGCCACCAGCCTAACGTTCATGGGCGCCTCGCCGGTCGGCTCGTGGTTTAGCTGCGTCGACGGCACCAGCACCGGTGACGGCTGCAACGCCGACGGCGGCTACCTCAACTACCTCGCCATCGACGACGACAACGGCGACCTGACGGACGGCACCCCGCATATGCAGGCGATCTTCGACGCCTACGACCGGCACGGCATTGCCTGTCCCACCCCGACGGTCCAGGATGCCGGCTGCGCCGGGGCTCCTACCGTCGCTCCGACGGTGGTCGCCAACCCGTCGGACCGCGCCGTCGCGCTGTCCTGGGCCGCCATCGCCGGCGCCACCAGCTACCGGATCTACCGCACCGAGGGCGTTTTCGGTTGCGCCTTCGGCAAGACCATCGTCGGTGAGACCTCCGACCTCTCGTTCGTCGACACCAACCTCGGTAACGGCGTGGAGTACTTCTACACGGTGGCGGCAAAGGGCGCCGGCGAGACCTGCATCAGCCCCTTGAGCGCCTGCACGTCGGCGATTCCGACGGCCGGAGCCAACATGGCGGTGCCGGGAGCGACCACCAACGCCCAGGTGCAGTCCGGCGACGGCGACATTTTCCTCGACAACTGCGAAGACGGTCGGGTGACCTTCGATATTCAGAACATCGGAACCGGGTCGCTGACCAACGTCCGCATCGAATCGGTCACCTCGACCAGCCATCCGGCGATCGATCCTTCGATCTCCTTCCCGGGCACGGCGGCCGCGAGCCTCGGTGCCTGCGACAGCGCCACGGGGTCCTTCCAGTTCGTTGCGACGGGGCTGTCCCCCAACGACACCGTGGAGTTCGAAATCGAGGTCACCAGCGACGAACTGTCGCCGGCCACCCGTACCCAGACGGTGAGCATTCCGTTCACCGAGTCGGACTTCTCGGCTTCGGGTACGCAGACCTTCGACTTCGAAACCGACAACGACGACTGGAACGTCAACGGAGGCGTCTTCGCTCGGTCGAGCGCTCTCGGCGGCGGCGACGGTACGTCCTTCGCGCAGGCTTCGTCGGGCAACATCGACAACGCCTGTGATCGCATTCGGTCCCCGCTGTTGAGCCTGAGCAATGGTTCGACGCTCTCGCTGTGGACCAACTTCACCATCGAGAATGTCTCCGGTGGTTCCTGGTATGACCGGGCCAACGTCGCCATCGTTGACGGTGCCGACAATCGCACCGCCATCACGCCGAGTTCCGGCCGGCCCTACAACACCACCAACGACAACAACTACAGCGGTTGTAATCCAGGCGGTGGCTGGGCCGGCACCAACGCGAGCTGGGCCTCCAGCTCCTGGAATGCCGGGGATCTCCAGTCCTCGACCTTCGCCGGGCAGCCGGTGCAGCTCGAGGTGACCTACGGCACCGATGGCGGCCTGGCACTGGCCGGATTCTCCTTCGATGAGGTGTTGGTGACCAACGCGTCGCTGCAGGTGGCCGATGGCCAGAGCGATGTCTGCGGGGTCAGCAACCTGATCTTCGCGGACGGCTTCGAGTCGGGCAATGTAGCCCTGTGGTCCTCGTCCGTCGAGTAGCGCCGTCGCAGGCCGCGGGCCGGGGGCGAATCCTCCCGGCCCGGTATCGCGGCCCGCGATGTCTTCGAACGGCCTGCGCCTTCTGGGTGCAGGCCGTTTTCGTCTGCGCGTCCCTCTTCTCACAGCAGCCCGCGGCGGTTGCCCCGAAATCGTCACCGCAGGTCCTCCCCCCGAACCTCCTCCCCCCCAACGTCCTCCTGGTCACCGTCGACACTTTGCGGCCGGATGCCCTCGGCTGGATCTCTGGCGGCCATCCCACCCCGGCCTTCGACGCCCTCGCCCGCTCCGGAGTACGCACCGCTCGGGCGCTGTCTCCGGCGCCGCTCACTCTGCCGGCGCACACCTCCCTGCTGACCGGCCTGCTGCCCCGCCGTCACGGCGTGCGGGACAACGGCCAGACCGTGCCCGGCGGCCTCGACAGTCTGGCCGCGGCCCTCTCCGACGCCGGCTACGGAACGGCGGCCTTCGTCAGCGGTTTTCCCCTCGATTCGGCCTTCGGCCTGGCCCAAGGATTCGCCCACTACGACGATGACTTCCCGCCGGGCTCTTCGGAGCGATCCGCCAAGGCCACCGCCGAAGCGGCCATCACCTGGCTCGAAGGGGCACCGGAGCCCTGGTTCGCCTGGGTCCATTTCTACGATCCGCACGATCCCTACGAGCCGCCGGCGGAGTTGCGGCGAGACGGCCCGCGCGGCGCCTACGACGGCGAGGTCCTGAGCGTCGATCGAGAGCTCGGAAAGCTCCTGGCAACGGCCGGCGGCGCGGGCACCCTGGTGGTCCTCACCGCCGACCACGGCGAGAGTCTCGGCGAGCACGGCGAGGAGACCCACGGCTTCTTCATCTACCAGAGCACCATGGAGGTGCCGCTGGTGTTTGCCTGGCCGTCGAAGTTGCCGCCGCGCCTGCTTCCCGGTACCCTCCGGCCGCGTCTGATCGATGTCTTCCCGACCCTGCTGGAGCTGCTCGACCTGCCGCTGCCGAAGGGCCTCGACGGCATGAGCCTCGCGGCAGCATTGCGCGGCAGAGATTTCAATCCGCCGCCGGCGTACCTGGAAACCCGCAGGCCGTGGATCTCCTACGGCTGGGCGCCGCTGCGGGCGGTCGTCGAAGGAGACTGGAAACTGATCGCCGCTCCCAAGCCGGAGCTGTACAATCTCGCCGCCGACCCGACGGAAGCCGACAACCTCGTGGACCGCGAGCGTCGGCGGGCGCGGTCCCTTCAGAAGCACCTGCGCACCGTCGAGTCCCAGCCCGCCCGGCAGGCCGGCGGCACCGACGATCCGGAGGCGGTCGCGCGGCTGCGCGCCCTCGGCTATGCCGGCGGCGGTGCCGCCTCACCGGACGAACCGCCGCCGGACGCGCCGGATCCGAAGGACCGCATAGGCCTTTGGAACCTCCTCGGCGAAGCCGAAGGAGCGATGGCCGCGGGCGATGCGCGCGGCGCCCTCGCGGCCTTCGATCGAGCCCTCGCCCAAGATCCGCAGAACCGATTCGCCCTGGCGCGCTCGGCGGAAGCGTTGCTGGCTCTCGGCCAGGCAGCCGAAGCGCGCGAGCGGGCGGCGAAGGCGGTGGCCCTCGATCCCGATCAGCCGGAGAGCCGCCGCACCCTGGCCGTCAGCCTGATGCGCTCCGGCGCCATGAGCGACGCCGTCACGCAGTGGTTGGAGGTGGTGCGGCTTCAGCCGGAGCGGGCGGACGGCTGGCTGGCTCTCGGGTCGACCCTCGGGGTAGCCGGCCAGCGGCAGCGCGCCGTCGGCGCCCTCTCGCGGGCGGCAGAGCTGGCGCCGGACGAGGCGGAGCCCCACCTGCGGCTGGGTTTCGCTCTCTTCGGGGTAGGCGAGAAGGCAGCGGCGGCAGCGGCCCTCTCCCGCGCCGCAGAGCTGTCCGCCGAGGCCTTCGCCCACGCCGCCTCCCTCGGCTTGCTGCTCCACGACCTGGAACGCTCCGCCGAGGCGGAAGTCTGGCTCACCCGGGCGACGCCGGACGAAGCGGACTTCGTACCGGCCCGCCTGGAGCTGGCGCGCATCCTGCTCGACCGAGGAGAACCGGCGGCGGCGCGCAATCGCCTGCAAGAGGCCATCGCACGGGACCCGCGAGCGCGGGCGGTGGCCCTCGGCGACTCGGCCCTGGCCCCACTCCTCGAACCCTAGTCCGATGACCCTCTCCAGGTGCCGCCGGACGCGATAGGATGTCGCTCCGCTAGCAGACCGCTGAACAGGCGCCTTAGGTACGATTTCAGCAGTCTGCCAGCTGTTATTCTTAGGGCGCTAGGCGCCCCCTCAGCCGAGAAGACGTGTCTTCTCGGGCTCACCCCGTCCTCGGCGCCAAAGGCGCCGCCGAGCCTTCCAGGCTCGGGAGACCACGGCTCGTCGGTATTGACCTCAGGAACACTTCGGTGGAAAAAACCCGCAACTTCTGCATCATCGCTCACATCGACCACGGCAAGTCGACCCTGGCGGATCGGCTGATTCAGCGCTGTGGCGGGGTCGAGGCGCGCGAGTTCCGCGACCAGATTCTCGACTCGATGGATCTCGAGCGAGAGCGCGGCATCACCATCAAGAGCAACACCGTCACCCTGCGCTACCAGGCGCAGGACGGGGAGACCTACACCCTCAACCTGATCGATACCCCTGGCCACGTGGATTTCTCCCACGAGGTACGCCGCTCGCTGATGTCCTGCGAGGGCGCCCTGCTGCTGGTGGACGCCGCCCAGGGAGTCGAAGCGCAGACCGTCGCCAATCTCTACCTGGCCCTCGAATACGACCTCGAGCTGGTGCCGGTGATCAACAAAATCGACCTGCCGTCGGCGGATATCGACCGGGTGAACGAAGAGATCATCGAGGACCTCGGCCTCGATCCGTTCGACGCCGCTCACGCGTCGGCCAAGACCGGCCAGGGCATCGACGACGTGCTCGAAGCCATCGTCCACAAGCTGCCGGCGCCGATCGGCGATCCGGACGCTCCCCTCCAGGCCCTCATCTTCGACGCCCAATACGATGTATACCGGGGCGTGGTGATGCTGGTGCGCATCCAGCAAGGCACCCTCCGAGCCGGCACCACCATCCGGCTGATGCACACCGAGAAGAGCTACGAGGTCGAGGAGGTGGGCCTGCTGCAGCTCAAGCGGGTCGAGACCAAGGAACTGGCGGCAGGCTCCGTCGGCTACGTGATCGCCGGCATCAAGACGGTGCGCGATATCGCCATCGGCGACACCTTGACGGAGGAAGAGCGGCCCGCCGCGGCGCCGCTTCCCGGCTACAAAGAAGCCAAGCCGGTGGTGTTCTCGTCCGTCTACCCGATGTCGACGGACGACTACGAGGACCTCGGCGCCGCCCTCGACAAGCTGGCCTTGAACGACGCCGCCCTGACCTACGAGAAGGACTCGTCGAGCGCCCTCGGCTTCGGCTTTCGCTGCGGCTTCCTCGGGCTCCTTCACCTGGACGTCGTGCAGGAGCGGCTGCACCGCGAGTACGACCTCGATCTGCTGCTTTCGGCGCCCTCCGTCGAGTACCACGTCGAACTGGAGAACGGCGAGAAGCTGCGCATCGACAATCCCGCCCTGTTCCCGGATCCGGCCAGCATCAAAGTGGCCGAAGAGCCATACATCAAGGCCGCCATCATGATGCCCGAGCGCTACGTGGGGGCGGTGATGGAGCTATGCCGAGATCGGCGCGGCGAAGAGACCACCTTCACCTACCTGTCCGTCGGGCGCGTCGAGCTGACCTCCGAGCTGCCGCTGGCGGAGGTGATGTTCGACTTCTACGACCGGTTGAAGACCGTCACCCAGGGGTACGGATCCTTCGACTACGAGATGATCGGCTACCGCGAGACCCAGTTGGTCAAGGTGGACATCCTGGTGAACGGTGAACCGGTGGACGCCCTGGCCCAGCTCGTCCACGAGGAGAAGGCCCGTTCCCGGGCACTGCGCTACTGCGAGAAGCTGGCAGACACGATCCCCAAGCAGCAGTTCAAGATCGCCATCCAAGGCACCATCGGCGGCAAGGTCATCGCCCGCACAACCATCAACGCCTTCCGCAAGGACGTCACCGCCAAGTGCTACGGCGGCGACATCAGCCGCAAGCGCAAGCTGCTCGAAAAGCAGAAAGAGGGCAAGAAGCGCATGAAGATGGTGGGCGCCGTGGAGATCCCCCAGTCGGCCTTCGTCGCGGTGCTGAAGTCCGACGACCGCTAGCCCCAAATCATGGTTCCCAGCCCGACCGTCGGCATGGCGGCATGCCTGGCGGCGGCCCTCGCCTGGGCGGTGGCCGTCGGCTGGTTCCGGCGCCCCATCGCCACCTGGGGGCCGTGGACCGTCAACCTGGCGAAGTGCACCATGGCGATGGTCCTCCTCGCCGTCACGGTGTGGGCCGTCGGCCAGGGACCGGTGCTCCTCGCCGCGCCGCCCGTGGCGGTCGGTTGGATCGCCCTCTCGGGCCTGTTGGGCATGACCCTTGGCGACACCGCCCTGTTCGCTGCGGTGCCGCTCTTGGGCGCCTACCGCACCCTGCTGTGGCAAACCGTCAATCCGCTGTTCACCGCTCTGTGGGCCGGCTGGCTGTTCGGTGAGCGCTGGACCCTGCATCAAGGGATCGGCGGCGCGACGGTGCTCGTCGGCATCACCCTGGTGGTCTCCACGCGGGCCCCGCACGCCAGGACCGGCGGCGGCTCGCGACCCCTTCCGGCGGTGGCCGGAGCGGCGGTCGCCGGCACCGCCCTCGCCCTCCTCGCCGCCTTTGGGCAGGGCACCGGCGTCGCCCTCGCCAAGGTCGGCATGGAGTCCGTGCCCTTTCTCTCCGCCGCCCTGGTTCGATTGGCGACGGCGGTACTCGGCCTGCTGGCGGTTCTCGCCGTGCGGGGCAAGCTCCTCGCCAGCCTGCGAACCCTCGTCTCGCCCACCGCCTGGAAGGAGCTGGCCGCCCCGTCGTTCCTCGGCACCTACCTGGCGATTCTGCTGATGATGGCGGGCATCGCCGGGTCGCCGGCGGCCCTGGCGGCGGTGCTGCTCTCTACCAGCCCGGTGTTCAGCTTGCTGCTCGAAGCCCGCGAGCAGAGGGTCGTGCCCAGTCCACGGGCGATCGCCGGCACCCTGTTGGCCATTGGCGGTGTCGGCTGGATGTCTTGGGGCGGCTGAAGAGCCCGGTCCTAGAAACTTCCTTCAAAGCGTCTATAGACAAAAGTAGATAGAATGGCCGTGCGGTTGTAGTTTCTGCATCGGACTCTCCCTGAGGCGATCATCTACTGGAGGTATTTCATGCTGCCCAAGGCCCGTCTCCTCTTCTCGGCGTTTCTCCTCCTCACCCTGTGTATTGCAGCCGGCTCGGCTGCCGCCGCCGCCACTGCTACCCCATTGACCAAAGCGACCGGCATTCTCGATGCGGTGTGGGGCGATGCCCCGGACGGCGAGCATCACCTGCGCTGGTTTCTCACCGATGACCGCGGCCTCCGGACGGAGCTCCGGATTGACGACCTTCCCCGCTTCGGCATCGACCGCTGGAACCACCGGCGGGTGCGGGTGACCTACGAATCCGCGGCCGTCGACCAGGGCACGCCGCCCCTCGTCCGGCTGGTCGAGGTGCTCCCTTCACAGCCCGAAGCCATTCGCTCCGATGGCCGCTCGCCGATCTCCGGCTCGAAGCCCTGGGTGTCGATTCTCTGCAAGTTTGCGGACATCAGCGCCGAGCCCGAGAACCTGGCGTTCTTCCAGGGCATGTACGCCAATGTCCCCGGCGGCCTGGACCACTACTGGCGAGAGGTTTCCTACGATGCGATCGACATCGTGGGAAGCACCGCCGTCGCTTGGGTCACCCTGCCCCGGGTGCGAACGCAGTACGTCCCCACCCCCGGCTCCGGCAACAACGCCAACCTCGGCCTTCTGTTCAGCGATTGCACCGCCGCCGCCGACTCGCTGGTCGATTTTTCGAACGGCGGCAGCCCTTTCGAGGGCATCAACTTGATGTTCAACGCCACCCTCGACTGCTGCGCTTGGGGCGGTAGCCGTTTCGCCACCCTCGACGGCGTTTCCAAGTCCTGGCGCTCGACCTGGAACCCGCCCTGGGCATTCGCCCAGGAAGCGGTGATCGCCCACGAAATGGGCCACGGATTCGGGCTGCCTCACTCCAACAATTCCGATGGCGATTCGGATCCCTACGACAGCCCCTGGGACGTGATGAGCGCCGCCACCAGCTATACGGTGAACGACTCCACCTACGGCCGTCTCGGGAAACACATCAACTCGTACCATAAGAACCGGCTGGATTGGATTCCCGCCAACCGCATCTTCACGGTTGCAAATGACGGCTCCTTCACCGTGACGGTGGACAACCTCGCCCGGGCCTCGACCTCCAACTACCGCATGATCCGTATCCCCCTTGGTGGGGCGACGGAATACACCGTCGAAACGCGCGACCAAACCGGCAACTACGACGGCAATGTGCCGGGCCGGGCGGTGATCATCCACCATGTGGATCCGAGCCGCGCGGCGGACGCCGAAGTGATCGATGCCGACGTGCCACCGGCCACCTTCTCGGACAACGAGGGCTCCATGTGGAAGGTCGGCGAAACCTATGTCGATACCGCCAATGAGATCTCGATTCGGATCGACTCGGCAACCGCCAACGGCTTCCAGGTGACCGTGACCCGGGGCGATGCCCCCAGCATCTTCGAAGACGGATTCGAATCCGGCAACGTCAGCGCCTGGACCACTTCCGTTGAATAACAGGACGGCTGGAAAGGCGCTTCGCGTACCGTGCCTCGCCCGGTGGGTTCGGTCGCGAGAGCCGAAGCCTTCTCCGGCACTCTGTTAGGGCGTAGCGATTTCGGCCAGGAATTCCAGCAGCCGGCGCTCCGCGGCGGGCTCGAGAATCATCTCGAAGTGCCCGCCGCGGACGTAGAAGGGCTCCGCGGCCAGCGCCGCCGTCTCCGCCGCGGACAGCCAGAGCTGGCTCGCCCGGGTAGCGTGATCGTCGCCCGGCGCCGAGGTGCGAAAGCGCAGGTAGGATTGCCGCCGCAGCCAGCGGTCGCCGGTGAAATGGGCGCGCCAGCGTAAGCCCTTGGGTGCCTTCCGCAAAGGCCGCAGGACGGCCCGGTCAGGGGTCTCTCGGTAGGCGTTCTGGACCATGAAAATAGGCGGCACCGGAGCCGCCGCCGGCCCCTGCCGGAGGAGCGTCCGGAATCGCCGAGCGCGGGCAAGCTGATCCTTCAGAAAGGCTCGGCGCTGCTCCAGGTTGCCGAAAAGGTCGGGCCGCTCTTGCCGCGCGAGCCGCTTTGCCGCCTCGGGCGCGAATACCGACCACTGCCACTTCTCCCAGTTCGCCGCCTGCCACAGGTTCGCCTTCACCGGTTTCCCCTCGTCGTCCAGAAAGAAGTCGCTTCGGTAGTCCGGAAGCTCCTGATAAAGCGACGGGAAGGTGAAGAGCACCTCCGGATGCTGCGTGCGTCCCACCAGCGGTAGGTACGTTCGGCCACGATCCACCTCGCGCAAAATCCGTAAACTGCCGCCGTTGGCGGTCCCGATGAACACCATGCCGCGAATCTCAAGGCCCGGATCGTGGTCGGCGCGGCCGGCCTCGGCTGCCGCCAGCGAAGCCCCGCCGTAGCGGGAGAAATATCGGCAAATGCTGGCTCCGTTGCTCTGGCAGACGAGCGCGACGACCAGGCGATCCTGCTGTCGCGTCCGGCGCAACCCTTCGAGAGCCACCTGCAGACGCTGGGCGCTGGCGACGTTGTCCTGACGCCAATCGTAGGGGAACGGGAAGAAGGTCCCACCCGCCTCCGGACGCGAGAGATCCCCCTCCGCGAAGCCCGCCCGTTCGAACAAATCCACCAGCGGCTGATAGATCTTCTTCCGCCCACCCCCCAGGCGGATTACGCGCAGAATGTCCGGGGTTTCGACCCGGACTCTGCCGGCCGCCGGCGCGCCGCCGACCGGCTGGTGAATCGAGCGCGCGAGGGCGTATCCACCGTCCCGCGGAACGAGGAGCTGGCGGCCAGTACCCCACAAAATCTCACCGGACTCTGCGTCTTTGAGCACGCTACCGGTGACCCCCGGTACGAACACCACCAGCAGCCGATCGTCGGCCGGGATTTGGGCAAAGACGGCGGGAATCGGTGCCGGCTCCGGGCCGCGACAAGCCGCGGCCATCAACCCGAACAAGGCGAGGAGGATTCGCCGCACGAAGGTCAGTCCGCAGGCGGTGGATCCGACATCGCCGGGGAGGTCGGGGGTTCGGCCGGCACCGATTCGGTGCGCCGGGGCCGCGGTCGCAGGGAGGCGTACTTTCGGTCGAGCAGCTCGTACACGCCGGAGACCTTCTCCAGTCGCTCGTCCAGCAGATCCGTCCAGTGCTCGTGTCGCGCCGTCTCGATCCGCAGGCTGCCGATGCGCCAGGACAGAGCATCGAAGCGGAAGGCGCTCTCGCCGGCGACCAGCTTGGCGGCCAGCAGTTCAGCATCTTTCTTCACGTAGTGCCGCAGGTCGTTGAGCACCGCACCGGTCAGGGTGATCCGCGCTTCGCGGGTTTGCAGGCGCACGTAGCCAGCCTCCGGCTCGACCATGATGTCGCGATCGCCGAGCACCGCTTTCAGGAATCGGCAGCCGAGCACCGACTGGCCGGGCTCGGTGGTCTCCACGATTTCGCCGTCTACCTCCGGCTCGTCGAGGTCGATCCACGGCGCCTTGTAGTCGGCCACCACGTCGATCTGCCGCAGCAGTTGCAGCACCGTACCCAAATAGGCCTTGGCGGTGGTGCCCACATAGAGCAGCGGGCCGTCCATGCAGCATTCGATGATCTGGCTGCGCGGGCGCGCCTGGGAGATGAGCTCTTCCTCGGCCAGTTCCTTGAGGCGCTTGCGCTTCTTCGGTCCAACGAAGGGCGCGCCGGTCTGCTCCTGCTCGACGTGCACGAGTTGCTTCAGGCGCTCTTTGACGGCCACCGGATCGGGACGCAGCTTGTCGATCTGCACGCGAAAGGCGTAGCGGCGATGGCCCACTTCCCAGGGCGCTCCCAGCTCGAACGGCACGAAACCCACCGCGTCGCGCACCTCGGAGCCGGGCGCGATGCCGTGAAAAGCTGCCCGCTCGAAGTCCGGCGGCTCCGGGCTGTGGACGATGGAAAACCGGGTGACGCTGGCGGAACCGCTGATCAGGGGCATTGCGGGAACTCTCTCGAAGAATCTAGGGTATCCAGCAGCATGGGAGGGACCTCGTGCAAGGGCCGGAGCCTACCACCTGGCCGGCGCCTCGCAGGCCTCGCGTAGCGATAAAGTGGGCTGCGCCATGAGTCGATCCAAAGCCGTCTCCGTGCCGATTCCCCAACTCGGAGCAGAAGTCTCCGCCCTTCTCGACTTGCCGCCCGACCCCAAGGCCCTGGTCGTCCTCGCCCACGGCGCCGGGGCGGGAATGCACCACCGCTTCTTCGAGCAGGTCATCGAGCGTTTGACGGCCCTCGACCTGGGGGTATTTCGGTATCAGTTCCCCTACATGGAGAAGGGCCGCCGCGCGCCGGACCGTGCCCCAAAGCTCGAAACCACGGTGCGCGCCGCGGTCGCCGCAGCGGCACGGCAATGCCCCGGCCTGCCGCTGTTCGCCGGTGGCAAGTCCATGGGCGGGCGGATGACCTCGCGGGCGGCCTCAGCGGAGGCATTGCCCGCGGTGAAGGGGTTGGTGTTTTTCGGGTTTCCTCTACATCCCGCGGGCAAGCCGGGTACCGAACGCGGCGATCACCTCGATGGCGTCACCGTTCCGATGCTCTTCCTGCAAGGGGACCGCGACAAACTCGCTGGGTTGGACCTCCTGCAACCGGTGTGCAGCCGCCTCGGACCGAAAGCGACTCTCCACGTCTCCCCCGGCGCCGATCACTCCTTCCACGTTCTCAAGCGCTCTGGACGGACGGACGAAGAGGTGCTGGACGAGATCTGTGGGGTTCTCAGTCGCTGGATTGACGATCAACTCCTGGCCTAGGTTGCTCAGGCATTTACGGAAGGGCGGCGGGCCGTGTTCTGCGCGCGAGTCTCCTGGGCGGCGGGCCGTGTTCTGCGCGCGGTGCTCGAACTCGCCCGCAATTCTTCTTCAACGACTAGAACCCTCTCCTTCGAACGCATTCCCCGCCCCCACCTCCCTCGGCTCAGACAGCTGCGCTCCGTGCTCAAACACGGCCCGCCGCCCTTCACCGGTGTCGCATCCCGTACCAAGGGACCTTTTCTTATCCCAAGTAGACTTCTCGTAGTTGGGTTGAGAAGTCACCGGAGACGCTGACCGAGGAGCAGGGGTCCGTCGCGGGGCTCACCGAGAGGGCCACCGGATCCGACGAGCACGGAGCGAAGCGGTCCCAGCGGACCTCGGCGGGAGCGATAGAAGAGTACCCATCTGTCCCAGGGCTCACCGAGAGGGCGACCGGAACCGGCGAGCACGGAGCGCAGTTGTCCGAGCTGAACGACGTTGGACACGGCAGAGGAAGCCCATCAAGGATGCGGGGGGTCGATGCGAAAGCGCCGAAGCGAGTTCGAGCACCGCGCGCAGTGGATTCGGTCGCCCGGCGCAAAGGCAATCTCAAGCGAGTTCGAGCACCGCGCGCAGCGGATTCGGTCGCCCGGCGCAAAGGCAATCTCAAGCGAGTTCGAGCACCGCGCGCAGCGGATCCGGTCGCCTAGCAGCACTCCTGGCTAGTTACGCTCGAAAGTCAAGAAACTGAAAGGGTACTCATTCCGCACATCCGCCGGATGCTCTAGGCGCTCGACCAGGCGCCATTCGCTCTCGTCGAGCTCCGGAAAGAAGGTGTCACCCTCAACCTCCGCATGAACGCGGGTCAGATACAGACGGCTCGCGGAATCCATTACCTGGCGATAAATCTCCGCTCCACCCACCACAAAGGGCTCCTCATCCCCCGCCCGCCGAGCCACCTTCAGAGCCCTGTCCACCGAGTTCACCACCACCACCTCCTCCGGCAACTGGGGACTCGTCCGGCTCACCACCACGGAGGTCCGCCCCGGTAGGGGCCGGCCGATGGAATCCCAGGTCTTGCGCCCCATGATCAGGTGATGGCCCATCGTGAGCGCCTTGAAGCGCTCGAGATCCGCTGGCAGGCGCCACGGCAAGTCACCGTCGCGACCGATCACTCCATTCTCGGCGGTCGCCACCAGAATCGAAAAGGTCATCGGAGGAAACCCGTCGGACTAGACGGCGATCGGGGCCTTGATGTGCGGGTGCGGATCGTAGCTTTCGAGGCGGAAGTGTTCGAAGTCAAACTCGAAGATCGACTCGACGGCGGGATCCAGAGTCAAGGTCGGCAGCGGCCGCGGGATTCGGCCCAGTTGCAGGCGGGCCTGCTCCAGATGGTTGTTGTAGAGGTGAGCATCGCCCAAGGTGTGGATGAATTCACCGGGCTCCAGATCGCAAACCTGCGCCACCATGTGGGTCAATAGGGCGTAGGAGGCGATGTTGAAAGGCACCCCGAGAAACACATCCGCGCTGCGCTGGTACAGCTGGCAAGAAAGCCGCCCCTCCCCCACCCAGAACTGGAACAGCGTGTGACACGGCGGCAGCTTCATGCGATCGACTTCCGCCACGTTCCAGGCGCTCACCAGGTGGCGGCGAGAGTCCGGGTTGGCGCGGATCCGATCGATCACCTGGGTGACCTGATCGATGGATTCGCCGTCCGGCGTCGGCCAGGAGCGCCACTGGGAACCGTACACCGGCCCCAGCTCGCCGTCCTCGTCGGCCCACTCGTTCCAGATCTTCACCCCGTGATCCTGAAGGTAGCGGACGTTGGTGTCGCCGCGCAGAAACCACAGCAGTTCATAGGCGATGGAGCGAAAATGCAGCTTTTTGGTGGTCAACAGGGGAAACCCCTGCGACAGATCGAAACGCATCTGATAGCCGAACACGCTGCGCGTACCGGTGCCGGTGCGGTCTTCCTTGCGCAGGCCGTCTTGCAGGATATGGGCGAGAAGATCGAGATACGAGCGCATAGGAGACCTCAAATCAATCCGAGTACGGCACCGAGTCTAGCGGACCTCATCAACCCCGACTCAGAAAATCAGCGAAACAGAGATTCTGCTGGTTTCTTAACCATGCCAAGCAAACGCGAGGAGAGCCTGAAAGGCTCGACGGGCCTGCAGGCCCGACTCGGAGGGCGCCCGGCCAGGGGTGTGCCCGCAAGAATGACACTTCTTGCGGGCGAGGGGGGCTGGAACAGCCCCCCTGCGAATGCTAGTCCCCCTCCCAATCCCAGAAAAAATCTTCGTTGGTCAACTCCTCCGCCGGCGCCGCCGCCTGAGTACCCCCGTCCTCTCGGTGAATCACCGCCAGCTGCTGCTCCAGGTCCGTCGTCTCGCGGTCCCAATAGTCCTCGTCGCCAAACTGCGGCCAATTGGCCGGAAAGATGGGATCGTGCCAGCGGCGGGCCAGCCAGGTGGCGTAGTGGATCATGCGGAGGGCCCGCAAGGGCTCCACCAGCCGCAGCGTCGAGCGGTCGAAGAGCCGAAAGCGCTCGTAGCCTTCGAGAAACGCCTCGCGCAGGCGGTTCGCCCAAGCGTCCCGGCCGGGCAGGGCGAGCCACACGTCCTGCACCGCCGGACCGACCGTCATGTCGTCGAAGTCCAGCACATGCAGCACCCCGTCCCGTTCGAGGACGTTGCCCAGATGGAGATCGCCATGCAGCCGGTGCACCGGCACGCCGGCGAGCCGTTCGTCCAGGATCCCCGCCACCTCGCGGGCGGCGGCGACATAGCGATCCCGCACCCGCGCCGGAAGGGTGCCGTGCTCTTCGAGCCAAACCAGATTGGCGCGAATGAAGGTGTCCGCGCCGAGCCGCAGGCGATGGGGAGCCTGCGCCGCGACCGCCACGGCGTGCAGGCGCCCGACCAGCATGCCCAAGCGCTCGGCGGTGGCATCGGTCAGCTCGTCCGGAGCCCGGCCGCCGCGGCGCTCCGCCAAGGTGTAGAACAGATCGTCTTGCTGTTTGAGAGTCGAGCCGTCCGGGAAGCGGCGCACCGGGCACACCGGCACCTCAGCGTCGGCCAGGTCCGAAAGAAAGGCGTGCTCCTCCAGGATCTGCTCCCGGGTCCAACGTTCCGGCCGGTAGAACTTGGCGATAATCCGGCTGCGATCGTCGAGCTCCACCTCGTAGACGCGGTTCTCGAAGGAATTCAGCGGGTAGCAAACGCCGTTGCAGGAAAGGCCGGCCGCCTCGACGGCGGCAAGCACCCGTTGCGGCGTCAGAGAGAGAAACAGATCGCTCATGGTGTCTCGATTCGGCCGCGCCATCCACCGTTTGTGGCGGCAAAGCGAAAGCCGATGGTGCGAGCATCCCGCACCGGACCTCCGGAAGCAACCCCGTTTCCGGCGAACACGTATGATGACTAGAAATGCAGGATAGCGACCCTAGGCAGACTCACCAGCTCGTTCTCTTCGATGGCCACTGCCACCTGTGCGATGGCACCGTGGACTGGCTCCTCAAGCGCGACCGCAAGGGCGCCCTGACCTTCGCTCCGCTGCAGGGCACGACCGCCGCAGGGCTGCGCGCCGCGGGGCTGCTGCCGGAATCCCAGGACAGCTTGATCTTCGTGCGCCACGCCCGGCCCGAGACCGCCGCGGGTACCGTTCTCCTGCACTCGAGCGCCGTGCTGGCGGCGGGGTCCCAACTGGGAGGTCCGTGGCGGGTTCTCGCCGCCGTCGCCCGCCTTGTACCTCCACCACTGCGCGACCTGGTGTACCGCTGGATCGCCCGCAATCGCTACCGCTGGTTCGGCCGCAGCGAGACCTGCCGCATCCCCAGCGCCGACGAACGGGAGAGGTTCCTGCCGTGATGGACGATCCCACCCCGATGGAACGCCTTCCCCATGCCCTGGACTCGGTCGAGGTACGGGTGCTCGGGGCCCTGCTCGAGAAGGAACAGACCACGCCGGATCAGTATCCGCTGACCGTCAACGCCCTGCTCCAGGCCTGCAACCAAAAGAGCAATCGCGATCCGGTGATGGCCTTGACGGAAGGCGAAGTACGCGACGCCCTGGAACGGCTGTTCCGGCACGTCCTGGTATGGAAAACCGACGGCGCCCGAGTGGTGCGGTGGCGGCACAGCGTGGACCGGCGGTGGAGACTGGAGCCGGCCACCCGAGCGGTGATCACGGTGCTGCTCCTGCGCGGTCCTCAAACCCCCGGCGAGTTGCGCGGGCGCAGCGAACGGATGCATTCCTTTGCTTCCGTCGGCGAAGTGGAGGCCACACTACAAGAGCTGGCCACCGGCCGGGAACCGCTAGTGGCCCAGCTCGCGAAGGCGCCGGGGCAGAAGGAGAGTCGCTGGCGACACCTGGTGGGCGACGACCAAGCGGCACCGGAATTAGCTTCGCCCACCGTCGATAGCCCTGCGCCGGCAGCTGCATCCACCACCGCAGACGATCGCTACGCCGCTCTCGAACGGCGCATCGAAGCCCTCGAACGGGCCGTCCGGGCGCTCGAAGAAGCGCTGACCTGAACCCACAACCCAAATACCAAACGGCTCCCGGAATCCGGGAGCCGTCGGGGTACTGCGCTGAAGCGTCGCCCGGCCTACTGGTCGCCGGCGTCCGCCTGACCATCGCCCTCGATGGCGATCAGCTCAACATCGAACAGCAGGGTGGAGCCCGGACCGATCACCGGTGGGCTGCCCCGCTCGCCGTAGGCGAGGTTCGCCGGAATCGCCAGCTTGTACTTGGAGCCGACTTTCATCAACTGCAGGGCTTCCGTCCAGCCGGGGATCACGCCGCCCACCGGAAACACCGCCGGCTGACCGCGGTCCACGGAGCTATCGAACTTGGTGCCGTCGATCAAGGTGCCGGTGTAGTGCACGCGCACCCGATCCTCAGCCGTCGGGATCGAGCCGTCGCCTTCTTCCACCACCTCGTACTGCAGGCCGCTTTCCGTCACCGTCACGCCCTCGCGGGTCTTGTTCTCTTCCAGGTAGGCCGCGCCGGCGGCTTCATTCTTGGCCGCTTCTTCCTTGGCCTTCTCCTGCTGCTTGGCCATCATCGCCGCCTGGAATTCCTGCATGGTGGTCTGCATCTCCTCGTCCGTCAGCATCACTTCGCCGTCTTCGACCATGCCGTCGGTGATGCCCTTGACCAGATAGTCGATGTTCAGATCGACACCCTGCTGGGCCATGCCCCGGCCCATGTTGATGCCGATGGCGTAGCTTGCTTTGTCCTCTAGGGCTTCGGGCTTGGTCATGGCTGCTTGATCGGCCTCCTGCGCACAGGCGGCGACCGCCCAGACCAGACAGAGGATCGCTATCAGTACGGAAAGTTTTTTCATCATGTCTCCTGAATTGACTTGTGGCGGGTCGTAGGAAGGCGGGATTGTATCGTAGTTGGGCCCGCCGGCCTGAAAAAGCTGCAAGAAAGGCGCCATCCCGCTGAAAACGAGGGTCAGGCTACTCGGACACCTGCTGCACCTGCCAGTCGCCCAACAGCTTGGCACCCAAGGGTTCGCCGAGGGGCGTTTCCAGCTGGGCCTCCCACTCGCCGCCGCCGGCGCCGTCGATCAACTGCCCCTTCAAGAAACCCTTGAACGGCACCGGGTAGATGCCGGAACGGCCATCTCCCTCGAAGGTGGCGTAGAAGGCGTCGCCTTCGATCCGGCCCTCCATGACCGCCTCGAAAGGCGCGCCATCGGAAGTCTCTCCATCCAGGGATCCTTCGAGCTGGGTACCGCGGGCATTGATCCGAAACTCGACCACGCCGGAGACATCGCCGTCGAAGGTGCCGCGCCAAACGCCCCGGTTGGGCGAACTACAGGCGGCGCAAAGCAGCGCGCAGAGCAGAAAGGTCCCCAAGGCCTGCTTGTTCATTGTCTCCACTCCCTTTCGGCCGTCGACTGAGTCTCCCCGCAAGGGTATACGGCGACGCGCCGAGGAACCGCTCAGACCATCGCCTCGGAACCGATTTCCGGGTGCTCCCGCATGAAGTCGACCAGGCGGCGCAGGTACGAGGGCAGCGGCGGCACGGCGATGCCCGAGTCGGCGAGGTCGGCCTGGGTGTGGGTGCAGGTGTAGTGGGTGGGGTGAATGAAGTAGTCGATGGTGCTCGAAGGAATCTGCATCACCCGCTCGACGAAGGGCACCCAATCGATCGCGGCCTTGGCGGCGAACACCGGCAATGGAAGGCGGATCAGGCGCCGGCGGGTGGCGAGGGCCACCTCGTCGAGCAACTCGTCGACGGTCAGCGGCGCCGGATCGGCGAGCTGGTAGACCTTGCCGGCGGACTCCGGCCGGCCGCTCAAGAAATCGATGGCATCGATCACGAAGTCCTGCGGCACTAGATTGACCCGCGTGCGGGTCGGCTTCCCCACCACCGGCAGCACCGCCAAGAAAGGCTGCTTCAGTACCCAGCGCATGGCGTAGTAGGGACCGTCGTATTTCTGGGTCTCGCCGGTGCGGCTGTCGCCCACCACGATGGCCGGCCGGTAGATGGTCGCCGGCAGGCCGGCGGCCATGCGCTCCTGGACCTCCACCTCGGCGAGGAATTTCGTTTCCTCATAGAAGTTGTTGAATCGCTGCCCCTTGTCGAGATCCGATTCCGCGAAAATGCCGGCATAGCGACCGGATACATAACAGGTGCTCACGTAGTGGAGCCGCGCGAGGCGGGGACAACGCTGGGCGAAATCCAGCACCTGTACCGTACCGTCCACATTCACCCGCATGGCGAGGTCGCGCTTCACGCTCAGGTCATAGACCGCCGCCAGATGGAAGATCTCGGTCGTTTCTTCCACCAGTTCCCGCGCCTCCGCCCCTTCGAGGCCCAGATCCGGCTGGGTGATGTCGCCTTCGATCAGCCGGATCCGGCCGGCCAGTTCCGGGGTCTCGGCGGTGAGTTCCGCCACCCGCTGCCGGGCGGCCACCGCGAATTTGGTCTGGATCAGGCAAACCGCCGTCGACTTCGCATTGCGTCCCAGTACCCGCGGCAGCAGCCGGGCCCCGAGAAAGCCCGGAAAGCCGGTCAAGAAAATTGTCGCCATCGTTCAAAACCTCCAAACGCGACAATGCCACAGCGGCAACATCTTGGTCAAACCGCGGCAATTCCGGCCGCAGCGCGGCGATCGGACCGGAAGACACCGAAACCGACTGCCCAGACGGCGCCCGTGTGAGACGATGTCGAAAATGTTTCGCTTACGGCAAGGAGCACCACCTCCCTCCGAGGACTCCGTGAAGAACACACCAACCCTTCGTCGTCTTGGCTTCGCTGCGATCGTGTGTTGGATGAGCGTCCTTGCTCCACACACTATCTCTGCTGGGCAAGAAAAAACCCTGGGAATCCACTACTACTTTGCCTGGCGAGGGGAGCCCGATGGTTTGGTGGCAGAAGGAGTAAAGATCCACCGAACAGTTCTTCAAGGTCACTGGCTGATCCTCACGCCCGGCGGCCATCGCATCGTCGTAAGTCAGTCGCTGGACCCTCGGAAGAATCTTTGGACCGTCCGGTTCGCTGACTTGGAGAGCGGATGGTGGGCGGAAGAGATCGTTGACTTCCCTTTCGAGTTCGAAGATTTCCGAGACTTGGATCGGCGCTTCTGGGATTTAGCTCGGGACTCTGACGCTCTGGTGTCGGAGATCCTTCGAACCGCGGAGGGCGACAGCTTCGAGTTCATTCAGGCGATGAATGTCGGATCCCAGGAGGAACAAAGCCTGTCCGATGTGGTCGGTCGAACGATCCAGGGTCTCGATCGAGCTGACCGCCCCAATGTGCCACTGAGTGCCATCGAGGGGATTCGCTTCTTGCTCAGCCTCAAGGCCAGCGGTGCCGTGAGAGATGGCGAGTCCTTCCACGCGTTCGTCGATCCCTTGGCTGTGCTGGTCAACGATTCCGGAGAGTCTCCAGAGGTTTCGACGTACGAAGGGGTGAGCTGGATCCAAGGCAAAGTCCACGGCACCAGCAGACCGGCCGTCAAGGCCCTCCTCGACCGCTTCGACCGCTCCGAAGAAGCCAAAGGCGCCATCGATTGGCTCGAGGATCGCCTGCGCAAAGAAAAGTCGAAGCCCTAACCCCGCCCCGGCCTGAGCAGTATCCTGCCCTCCTTCGACCTCAGGGTCACCCGCAGATTGTCCGGGATTTCGTCCGTCGCCAGGGTCACCCGGTAGTAGCCGGCGAGGGTGCGGGCGAGGCGCTGCACCACCTGGCCGGTGAAGACGTGGGTGCGCTCGTAGGTGCCGCCGGTGTCCGCGGCGACGCGCTGGAGGCCGATTTCCAAGGTGTGGAAGTCGGCGTCGGTAATGTCGAGGACGAAGACCGTGGCCTGGGCCGATGCCAGTCGCCGGACCGCCGGCGAGTAGTCCCGCCCCATGCTGACGCCACCGCCGCCGTAGCGCCCGAGCCCCCAGCCCAGCCAGATCACCGCTTTCTCGCCCGGCAGCCGGTCGAGAATCTCGGCCACCGTGCGCAGGGCCTCCTCGGGACGCGCCACGTCGCGGGCGGCGCGCACGTCGAAATGCTCGGCGAGACCCGGACCGTCGCGCTTCACTTCGCTGAGACGCCGGCCCTCGGGCATGGCGCTGAAACGTACAGAGCGCTCGATCGCTCGGTAGACGGCGTCGCGATCGAGGGTGAAGTCGTGCCACAGCTTGAGGTGGGAGTCGAAGGACACCACCGCCGCCCGGTCGTCGGCCGGCAGGGCGGCGAGCAGTTTGCGCAGCTCGGGCAGGATGCGCAGGTGCCCCTTGGTGCGGACGGCGTGCATGTCCGGCTGGATGAAGAACAGGATCGACTGCTCCTCAGCCGTCCCCACCGGTGCATCGGTGAAGCCGACGGCCGCCTCCTCCGCCGGGTCGGCATCTCTCAGCCGAGCACCTCTCAGCCGGGACCGTCGAAGGGTCGGCTCGGTGCCCGCCTCGGAGGCCGCCGCGATCCAGTCCACCGCGATCACCGGCACCTCCTGCCGCTTGCCCAGGCGGCCACGGGTGACCCGCAGATCGTCCGGCTCGAGATTCGCGATCGGTTCGCCGCGCGAATCGACGGCCCGCAGGGCGATCGTCCGCAACGACACCTCGATGGTTTCGCCGAAGGCACCCGGATCCAGCGCGGGCGCCGCTTCGTCGGGTCGATTCGGAGGGTCGAAGGAGGGACCGGCGATGGCCTCTCCGGCCTCCTCGAGAGTGAGCCGCAGGGATCGGAAGGATTCGACTGCGACCGGCGCCGGCGGCGGAAAGTGATCGATCTCGACCCGCTGCAGGCGAGAGGATTCACGGTCGAGCCACAGACGGCTTTCCACCGTCCCGGCCAAACGCCCCAGCGTGACCACCCAACAGGTCGCCTCGCCGCAGCGCTCCGGGCCGTCGACGGCCAAACCCTCGGCCGGCTCGAACGCCGCCGCGCCGGCGATCAAAAGGGAAGGCACCGTCAGGGCGTCGAAGGCCGCGCCGGAGAGGAGAGCGCTGAGGGCGCCGAGGAGGGGTACCTCGCCTTCCATCTCGCCGGTCTTGCCGCTCCAGCGGTACTCCCCCGCGTCGTCTCGCCACAGAACCGTACGGGTGCCGTCCGGCTCCGTCCAGGTAAAGCGGAAGAGCGGTGCCGGCCCGGCCGCCGTCTCGAAGCGAAACCCCTGGCCGTCGATCCGTACCTCGCCTCGATCCCGATAGCCCTGATCCCGGGACTCGGCGTAGGCCGCAACCATCTCTTCCAGCAGGCGGCTAGCCGTGGGTGGGATTGGATCCTGGGCAACGGCCGCCACTCCGGTCGCCGCCGCGAGGCCTACCGCCAACGTCAGGCTCCAGCGCCAGAGCCGATTCCCACCGCACGCTTTCCGCCGCCGCCCGATCATGCCCGCCAGCGTAGCAGGACGGCGCCCGGCGGTCGGCGTCAACGCGGGCTGCTATGATCTCGACCCCTGTCCGAAAGGAAACCATGACAAAGACGAAGCGATATTGGTTGATGAAAGTGGAGCCGGAGGCTTACTCCATCGACGATTTGGAGTCCGACGGCACGACCCCTTGGGAGGGCGTGCGCAATTACCAGGCGCGCAACTTCATGCGCGACGACATGCGGGTGGGCGATGGGGTGCTGTTCTATCGCTCGAACGCCAAGCCGCCGGGGGTGGTGGGCTTGGCGGAGGTCTCGAAGGCCGGCTATCCGGACTCCTTCGCCTTCGACCCGAAGCACAAGTACCACGACCCAAAGAGCGACCCCGATGACCCGACCTGGTACATGGTCGACATCCGGTTCAAGAAAAAGTTCCCCGGCGTGGTGTCCTTGGCGACCCTCAAAGAAACCGAGGGCCTGGAAGAGATGCTCGTCACCAAGCGCGGTCAACGCCTTTCGATCCAGCCGGTTCAGCGCACGGAATTCGAGATCGTCAGGAAACTGGGCTCCAAGGCCACCGGCGGAGTCGGTTGATGACCGACGAGCGCGACTTCGCGGAGATCCTGGCTGAGTTCGAAAAGAGCCAGGGCGGCGACGGAGCGACGCCCAAGAAGGGTCCGAAGGTGGGCGACCGGGTGCGCGGAACGGTGCTTTCGGTGGGCCGCGAGACGGCCTTTGTCGATCTCGTCGGCAAGACCGAGGGCACGGTCGCCATTCAGGAACTGATCGACGACGAAGGCGACCTCACCCACGGCGTGGGCGAGGAGATCGAGGGCATGGTCACCGGCACCGACGACAGCGGCTGCTTGATCCTGCGGGTCAAGGCCGGCCGGGTGCAGGGTGGCGAGGCGGCGCAGGAAGAGATCGCCCAGGCCTTCCGCGCCGGCCTGCCGGTGGAGGGCCAGGTGGAGGCGGTGAACAAAGGCGGGGTCGAGGTGGTGGTCGCCGGCCTGCGGGCCTTCTGCCCCATCTCCCAGCTCGAAATGCGTTTTGTCGAAGACGCCACGGAGTACATCGGGCGCACGCTGTCCTTCCGCATCGTGCGCTTCGAAGAGGTCCGTGGCCGGCCGAACGTGGTGCTGTCGCGCCGCGCCCTGCTGGAGGAAGAGGCCAAGGCGCAAGCGGAGGCCACCCGCGCCAAGCTGTCCGTCGGCGCGATTCTCGAAGGCACCGTGACCTCGCTCACCAGCTACGGTGCCTTCGTCGACCTGGGCGGCCTCGAAGGGCTGCTGCACGTCAGCCAGATCAGCCACCGGCGGCTCGAACATCCGCAGGAGGAACTGTCCGTCGGTCAGCGCCTCGAAGTGGAGATCCTCAAGATCGAGGAAGGCCGCGACGGCAAGGGCGAGCGCGTTTCGCTCTCCCGCAGAAGCCTCGAAGACGACCCCTGGGACCAGGCGGCGAAGCGCTTCCCGCCGGGAGCCATCCTCTCCGGCCGGGTGCTGCGCATCGAGCAGTTCGGTGCCTTCGTGGAGATTGCGCCGGGCCTCACCGGCTTGCTCCATATCAGCGAGCTGGGGCGCGGCCGGCGACTGGCCCACGCCCGCGAGGCGGTGGAACTGGGGCAGGACCTCTCCGTGCGGGTGCTCTCCGTGGACGAGGAGCGGCGGCGCATCTCCCTGACCCTCGACGCGGCGGTGGACGACGGCGAGGCGGAGGGCACGGCGACCGCCGATTCCCCTGCAGCCGGCTCGCCAGCAGCCGGTTCCAAGATTCCGCCGCGGGTGCAATCAACCGGCGGCCTCGGTTCCCTGGGCGACATATTGAAGGCCAGCCGTTCGCCCGACGAAGGCAAATGATCGAGCCCCGCTTCTACACCGCCGGAGACTCTGCGGAAGCCCTGGCGCAGATGGAAACATCCGCCACCGCTGTGCGCCGTCGCCGGCTGCCGGCGGTTCGCCGGGTGTACTACGACACCTTCGACGGCCGCCTCCACCGAGCCGGTCGCCGGCTCCTCAGCCGGCGCCGCAGCGGAGCCCACGAGCTGGAGTGGCGCGACGCCGCGGGCAAGGTGCTGGGCACCGTGCGCACCGCATCCCTGCCCACCCGCGCGGGCGCCCTGCCGGAGGCCGATTGGGCCGCCGAACTGGCCGGCATCCTCGGGGTGCGCGCCCTGCTTCCCATCGCCCATCATCGCCGGGCCGGCATGAATCTCGAAATCCTCGACCTGCGCCGCAAGATCGTCGCCCGCCTGGCGGTGATCGAGGGGGACGTCCAGCGCCCGGCCGGCGGCGGCGCCTACCGCCCGCTGCCGCCGCTGCTGCGGGTGACGGCGCTCCGTGGCTACACGGACGAGGCAGATGCGGTGGCCCGGGAGCTCGTTCGGGCCCATGCCCAGCCCCTGGCCGGCGACGAACTCGAACACATCGCCCAGGCTCTCGACCTCGAGCTCGGAGTCGATCCCTCGAAGTTCGCACCGCGCTTCGATCCGGAGCAGCCGGCCGGAGACGCCGTCCGCGCGGCTCTCGGCCGCCTCCACGACATCGTGCGGCTCAACCAGCCAGGAACCGTCCGGGGCCTCGACCCGGAGTTCCTGCACCAACTACGGGTGGCGGTGCGCCGCTCGCGCTCGATCCTCGGTCAACTCTCCGACCTGTTCGACGAGCGGCCACGCAGAGCGCTGGCCGATGAGTTGCGCTGGCTCGGTCGCCAGACCGGGCCAGCCCGCGATCTCGATGTCTACCGCCTCAAGATCGACGGCTATTCCGCCGGTCTGCCGGACTCCGTTCGCCGGGACCTCACGCCCCTCTCCCGGCTGCTCGAGAAGAAGCATCGTCAGTCCCAGCGGCGCCTGGCGCGGGTGCTCCAATCCGCCCGCTACGAGCGCCTGCTGAAGCGCTGGGCGGCCTTCGTGGATGATGACGGGAACTCGACCGAAGCGGCGAACCGGCCGATCGCCGGGACCGCCGCCGGCAAGGTGCGCAAGGCGCGGCGACGCCTGCTGAAGCGCGGCCGGGCGATCGAAGAAACCACGCCGGACGAGGCCCTCCACCGGTTGCGCATCGACGGCAAGAAACTGCGCTACCTGCTAGAGCTCTTTCGCTCCCTCTGGTCACCGAAGGACGCCACCCGCGCCATCAAGCAGCTCAAGCGGCTGCAGGACGTGCTGGGCGAATTCAACGATCTCGCCGTCCACCGGGCGGCCCTCGCCGAATACGCCAGCGAACTCGAAGATCCGGCGGCGCTGATCGCCACCGGTCGCCTGGTCGAGCAGCTTGCCGAGCGGGCGCGGCAGGTCCGCGGCCGCTTTGCCGAGCGCTTCGCCGCCCTCGACTCTCCACCGACGGAGAAACTCTTTCGCCGACTCGGAGGGTCGGGCGGGGAAAGCGCATGAAGATCTTCGCTTGCTACAGCATCAAGGGCGGCGTGGGCAAGACCGCCGCCGCCGTCAACCTCGGCTGGTGCTCTGCCGCGGCCGGCGCCCGCACCCTGATCTGGGATCTCGATCCGCAGGCGGCGGCGACCTTCTATTTCCGCGTTGCCGCCAAGGTCAAGGGCGGCGGCAAGAAGCTGGTGCGCGGCCAGCGAGAACTGGCTGAGGTGATCAAGGGCACCGACTATCCGCGCCTCGATCTGCTGCCGGCGGCCTTCTCCTACCGCAAGATGGATCAGGCGCTGGAGGCCACGGCCGATCCTCGCCGGCAGTTCGCCCGTCTGCTGCAACCGCTCTCCGGCGAGTACGACCACCTGATCCTGGACTGTGCCCCGAGCATCTCGCAAACCTCCGAGAGCGTCTTCGTGGCGGCCGACGCGCTGCTGGTGCCGACCATCCCCACGCCGCTCTCGATGCGCACCCTCGACCAGATCCGCCGGCACCTCAAAAAGCGCGGACCCAAGCGCCTCGAGGTGCTGCCCTTCTTCTCGATGGTCGACCGCCGCAAGAGCCTGCACAAGCAGATTGTCGCCGAGGCGGACGGCTCCCTCCTCAGGTCCTACATCCCTTACTCCACTCTGGTCGAGCGTATGGGCCTCTACCGCGCGCCCCTCGGCGAGTGGGTGGCGAAGAGCGAACCGGCCAACGCCTACCGAACCCTATGGCAAGAAGTTCTCGCGCGAGTTTGAGAGGCGCCTTCCGGCCTTGGAGGCTCGCACTCCTCGCCCTGGTCGCTTGGAGCGCAACGGCCGCCTCAGCGCAGCCGACCTCGCCTCATCCCGCGGTGCGTCTCGGGAAAGTTCCGTCGTGGGTCGAAGGAATGCCCGAAGAGCTGCTCGAAGCCCAACCCGCCACTCCAGCGACCGACACCGCGCCGCCTTCGGATCCGCCGCCGGAGACATCCTCCCGGCGCACCGCCTACCGCTGGGTGGACCGGCAAGTGCTGCTACCCGCCGTCGGCCCGGCGGAGACCTACTACGACTTTCAGGTGGTCCTCGGGTCGCAGGCGGATCTTGAAAACTGGGGGATTTGGGAAATCCCCTTCCAGCCGAGCTACCACACTTTCACCCTCCACCATCTGGAGGTTTTGCGCGGCGGCGCCTGGTCCGACCGCCTCGCGGCCAGCCGCCTGAGCGTCATCCAGCGAGAGGACGATCTGCGACGCCTGATCTACGACCAGAATCAAACCCTGGTCGCCCTGATCGGCGATCTCCGAGTCGGCGACACCCTGCGCATCGCCTACACCCTGCGCGGATCCAATCCGGTCTATGGCGGGCGCTACAGTTCCGACTTCGGCCTCACCGCCAGCATCCCGGTGGAGCACGAGCGCCTGCGCCTGCGAAGCGCTCCAGGGCGCACCCTGCAGGCTCAAATCCACCGCGGAGGCGAAGTCTTCGCAGCCCTCCACGGCGAGGACGAGGCCGCCGAGGACGAAGCCTCTGCCAGTCGCGAACTCGAAGCTCCCGAGAGTCCCAGCGACACCCTGCCAAGAGCCCGGACCCTCGATGTTGACGGTTGGCAGGAGATCCACTGGCACGGCCGCGACATCGAGCCCGCCGAATCCGAGTGGAACGAGCCGGCCGGCTGGTTCAGCCTGCCGACCCTCACCGTGTCGGAGTTTCGCGACTGGTCCGAAGTGGCGGCCTGGTCGATTCCCCTCTACCGCCCCGGCACCACCCCGCCGGAATTGGCCCAGGTCGCCCGGCAGATCGCGCGCCGCACCACCGATCCCGGTGCCCGCTTGGTCGCAGCGCGCGACTGGGTGCAGCAAGAGATCCGCTACTTCGCCCTGGCGGTCGACGAACACACCCACCAGCCCTACGACCTGCGGCAAGTCCTGGCACGCCGCTACGGCGACTGCAAGGACAAAACAACGCTGCTTCTCGCACTGTTGCGGGAACTCGGCATCGAGGCCTGGCCGGCCTTCGTACACAGCGAGCGGCGAGCGAGCATCGCTCGAGACCTGCCGTCTCCCCGGGTGTTCGACCACGTCGTCGCCGTTGCCGAGATCGACGGCGAATCCGTTTGGATCGACGCCACCTTGAGCCAGCAGGGCGGCCAGGGACCGGACGACGTCTACATTCCGGACTACGGCCTGGCCTTGGAAAGCCGCCCGAAGGTCGCCGGCCTGACGGCGCTGCCGGACACCGCCGGCGGGCCGGGAGCATCCCGTCACCGCTATGCCTACCGGGTTCCCAACGGAGGCGCGGCCTCGGCGGTCATCGAATCGGAGTTCACCGGCTACCTGGCGGAACAGCAGCGCCGCACCCTACAGACCACGACCGAGGAGGAGCTGGCAGAGCAGTACGTCGAGTACTACACGATGGATCAAGGCTCGATCACCCAAACGGCGGATCTCGAGATTGAAGACTCTCGTTCCGCCAACCGAATCGAGATCCGAGAAAGCTATGAACTCCGCCGCCCGCAGGACAACGACATCTCCTTCGAAACCCTCGTCCTCCTGGTCGGCTCGGACCTCCCCCGGCCGGATCCCGGAGAGCGCGCCGCTCCCTACGCCCTACCTCATCCACTCCATCGCATCGAGGAGGTGGAGATCTCCGCCGAACTCCAGGGACCCTTCGAAGCGGTCGAGGAAACCATCGACAATCCATGGTTTCGGTACACGGCGCGATCGACGGAGGTGCCCGACGGGATCCGTCTGACCTACGAGTTGGAGACCCGGGCGGACCGGGTGCCCGCCGCTGATCTCGACCGCTATCGCAAGGATGTCGACCGTCTCTCCGGCAGCTTGGGCTATCAGATCCACCGGGAGCCGGAGCTCTTCGAAGGGGAATGGTGGAGCGACCACTCCGACCGAGGCAAACTGATCTTCGTCAGCGGTGCCACCGCCCTGGTGATGATCGCTCTGCTGTTGTTCGGTGTCGGCGTGTGGTTCGCCTTTCGCCGCGGTTAGCAGGACTTCAAAGTCCCTCACCGGCGATCATCACGATCAGCGCCGCTCCGGCGTTGTGGGAGATACGCAGGCGGGCGCTGCGCGGCCCCGCCGCCGTCGGCAGAAAGCGCACGCCGACGGTGCAGTCGGCCCCCGGAGCGACGAAGGGCGCGCCTTCGCAGGAGCCGGGTACCAAACGGAAGTCCCCGGCCTCCAGCCGCATCGGTTCGAGCACCAGCCGACCGGTTCCTGGATTGCGGATCACCACGTCCAAAATCTCGCCGCGCTCGCCCACCGGCTGGCCTCCGAAGTCGAGGCGCGCCGGCTGAACGGCGACTTCCGGTTTCGGCGGCGTTCTCACTTCGGCGGTGAGCGGCACCTGCCGGTTGCCGGCATTGGAGGCGATCTCCAGGCGGCCGCCGGCCGTCCCGGGCCGCCGCGACTTGAAGCGCACCTGCCAGACGCAGGACGCACCGGCGGGGAGAGACGACGGACAGTCTGCCCGGTCGACGGAGAAGCCCTCGCCGACGACGTCCGACGACTCGATGGCGAGGGGAGCCCGTCCCGGATTGGACAGCCGCAAGGTTGCCCCCGCCGCCTCGCCCGTGGCCACTGAACCCAGATCGAGACGGGTCGGCTCGACCCGTAGCGCCGCCGCCGCGCCGACCCCGCGCAGCACCACCGCAAGATTGAGATCCGCGATCCCGGAGTTGTCCGCCGCCTCTTGCATCAGGCGCGCCTCCGACACCCCCTCGGCGGTCGGCAGAAAACGCACCCGCACCGCGCAGCGCTCACCCGGCGCCAGCACCCGCTCGCCGCACCCGTCGTCTACCACCCGGAAGGCCGCGCGGTCATCGCCCCGCAGCCCCAGCGGAGCGAGCGGAAGGGCGCCCTCGCCGCCGTTGGTGAAGGCGATCCGTCGGCTCTCCGACGGCCCGGAATCGATCGCCTGTTCGCCGAAGTCCACCGCACCGGAGGGTTCCGTTTCGAGCATCGGCGGCGCACCGACTCCGCGCAGTGGAATCCAGGGTCCCTCCCGGTCGTCCCGCAGGAGCAGGCGCAGGGGCGTCTCTTGGGATCCTGCCGCCGACGGCGAAAAGGCGACGCTCACGACACAGCGTTCACCGCTAGCCAATTGCTGCCCACGGCAACCGTCCTCCAAGATCTCGAAAGGCGCATCCCCTTCGGCCAGCGCCACCGCCTCGATATCCACTCCGGCGGCACGACCTTCGTGCACCACCGTCAATTCGCGACGGGCAGCCGGCGCGCCGAGGGTGTGAATTCCGAAGTCGAGATCGTCGGCGACGAAGCGCAGCCGGGCACCGATCACCCCGCTGCCGGACAGCCAGACGAGCGGTACCGCCTCGGCGGAGTCGCTCAACAAGCGCAAGCTGGCTTCCTGCGAACCGGCCACCCGCGGAGCAAAGGACAGCTCGACGCGGCAGCTCGCCCCGGGAGCGAGTTGCACACCACGGCAGCCATCTTGCTCACGCTGAAATGCACCGGCGGCGGTGCCTTCGAGCAACACTTCGCGCACCATCAAGGGGCCGATCCCGGAGTTGCGCACGGTCAGGGTGCGAGGCGAACCGGTCTGTCCGACCTCCGTCTCACCGAAGGCGACGGCCGACGGTTCCAGTTCCGCTCGCGGCGCGGTTCCGGTGCCCACCCAGGGCACCTCTAGGGGGCTGTTGGCGGCGGTGGCGGAAATCGTCAATCGGCCGCTCAGGCGACCGGCCTCCGCCGGCCGTAGGCGCAGGGCCAGGACGCAGCTCGCCCCCGGCTCCAACCGTCGGCCGCGGCACTCGTCGCCGTCGATCAACGCACTGGGGGAACCGCTCGCCAGGTCCGAAACGGTAAAAGCCCGACCGCCGTCATTCTTCAAGGTGACGTTCGAAGCCTCGCCGGAGGAACCGACGGCGATGGAGCCGAGATCCACCAACGCCGGTTCCACCCGCATCACCGCCGGATTGCGTTGGGTCGAGTAGAAATACCAGCCCAATGCACCGGCGATGGCGATGAGCAGCAACAGAGCCGGCCACCAGGCGACCTTTTGGCGGCGCGGCGGGGGTGCGGGAGGCGGAGACTCGGGGATTTCGGGCCGGGGGGCGGGGTCGCCCGGTGATGGCTCAGCTTCGCGCGACCGATCCTCCCCTTCGCCGAGGGGCAAATCGATCAAGTTGTCGAACGGATCCGTTCCCATCGCTCCACCCTCGATAGATCAAATCAGACATAGAGAGGCCGTCGGATCGAGGCGCTCCTTTTCGGATGAGTCTACGGATCCGAGGGCGTTTCCGTGGAGTCCACCCCGAGTAGGCCGGGGAGGTCGAAACGGCCGGCGAGTTCGCCGAGGCCCTCCGGGTCGATGCGCCCGACGATGTTCACCAGCACCGCTTCTTGATCGTGCTCAAAGGCCACCACCGTCAGGCCCACCAGGTCGCCGTCCTGCTCCTTGAGGTAGATGTAGTTGCGACCGTTCCCATCGCGCATGCGCACGGTGGGGTGCCAGCCGTGATCGTCCAGCCAGCGGGCGGCGGCGGCGGCCCGCCGGTCCACCCGCTTCGCATCGCCGGCGGCCACCGAGCCCACCTGCACGCGGATCGACAGCAGCCCCGAGATCAAGCTGGAGAAATCCTGGTCCTCGGAGCGGGTGGCGCCGGCGATCAGGCGCAGCAGCGGGCCGGACAGGTCGACTTCGACGGACAGGCTGTCCTCCGGCAGCAGGGCGAGCTCGCCAAGGGGCACGTATCCCGGATGGGACTCGAGGGCCGACGTTTCCGCCGGCGGCGGCGCTTCGGGCTGCGCCTCCGCCCGCGGCGCGGCGCTCCACAGCAGCGCCGCCACCAAAGCCACCGCTCCTAGCAAACGAAAGGAACTCACGAGGCGGCGCCCTCCCGGGGCGAAGGCGAACCCTCCGCCGGGGAGGTATCCGCGCGGGTCAGGGACCGGGCCAGCGTCTCGACCACCGGCTCGAGCACTGCCTCGCGCAGCACCGTGTCGCGCACCTGCATGCCGGCGCGCTGACCGGCGCGGGAGATATAGGCGAAGGCGAGCCGCGCTTCCTCCTCGGCGAGGCGCAGGTCCTGTGGCGCAGAGCTGGCCGGTTCGTCGGACAGCCGCGCGAGGTCTCGGCGGGCCTCCCCCGCTCCCGAGGCCAGCCACCAGAAGATCGTCAGCACCAACACTCCGAGCCCGGCGGCGGCCGCCCAGGACCGCCAGCCCCCTGCCGCCGGCTGAGCCGACGGGGAGGGAAAGCGAGCGACACCGGCATCGGCAACGAAACCGGCACCGGCCTCCGGCGTCGAAATCTCGGGCGCGTCGAACATCGGCAGCGAGCGCAGCTCCTGGTGCACCTCTTCGGCCAAACGCAGCTCTTCGCGACAGGCGACGCAGGCCTCCAGGTGCTCCTCCCACACTGGAACTTCGGCGGCGGTCAACTCACCGTCGAGATGGGCATCGAGCATCTCGCGCCACCGGTCGCAGTCCTTTCGATCTTCAGCTCGCCACATCGGCATAGACCTCACGCAACTCGTCCCGCAGTTTACGGCGCCCGCGGTGAATGTGGACCCGCACGGTGTTCAAGGGCAGTTCCAGGGTATCCGCTACCTCGCGGTAGGAAAGGCCCTGCACCTCCCGCAGAATCAACGCGCTGCGGTAGGGCTCCTCCAATTCGCCGAGGGCCGACACCAGGCGGCGGCGCAGGACGCGGTTGCGGGCTCGTTCTTCGGGCCCCGGCCCGGCGGCGGCGAGAATCTCCGGCAGGCCACCCGCGTCGAGAGCGACCGAGCGCGCCGCCGCTCGCCGGCGGATGCGATCGATGCAGGCGTTGCGGGTCACCCGCAGGGCCCACGCCAGGCGGCCATCGGCGGGAACTTCACCTCCCCGGCGCCACACCTTGACCAGCACGTCCTGGGTCACCTCTTCGGCCTCCTCCCGGTTCGCCAAAGTGTAAACGGCGAGGGTGAAGATGCGGCGTTGATACCGCTCGAACACTTCGTCAAAGGAGCCCCCCATCACACAGGATTCCAACGGGGCGAGAAGGCGAAAAGTTACACGGAGGCCTCAGGAAATGGATCCCGCGCTTCAAACGACCTCACCCAAAAGAGCAATTTCCTGACATCTCAGAAATGAAATTCTTGACAGTCTTGAGTATTCTTCGTAGCCTGTACGCAAGTAATTCTCTGTAGATTTTTCAATGCGAAGTAGTACCTGCCGCCGCCCCGGAGCATCGATTCTGTAGACGGCCGCTCGAGGCGGCCTACATCTCAACCTCGTGTCGTAAGGAGGCACTATCATGAGTGTTCGGTGGAAAACCCCAGTTCATTTGGCGCTGGTTCTGTTGACCGTCGCCCTGCTTTTCGCCG
Source organism: Acidobacteriota bacterium (assembly GCA_039030395.1). Classification (NCBI taxonomy): domain Bacteria; kingdom Pseudomonadati; phylum Acidobacteriota; species Acidobacteriota bacterium. Next base: position 130,039 of record JBCCEF010000005.1, on the reverse strand, counting down.
CGTCGGTTACCGCTGACGAAGGCAAACGCCCGGCGACCGACGATGCTGAATCCGTCGAGGTGTCCATACCGGCCCTCAGCTCCGGCATGATCGTGCAGATCGACCCGGAGACCGGCAAGCTCCGCCAGCCGACTCCGGAAGAGGCAGCCAAGCTGAGCGAAGCTTTCGCCGCCATGCGCCGCCACACCGATCGCAACGGGTTCGGCAACATCTCGGCACCGGCCCGCGGCCCGGTCTACCACGCCAACGGGATGGTTTCTGCCGAACTCGATCCGGCGCTTCACGAGCACACCGTGATTCGCGTGAATGCCGACGGCGAATGGGTCGCAGAGTGCATCAAGGGTGAGGAGGCCGCTGCGGCCCACGCCGCCGCCGAGCCGACGCCGAACCAGGTTCCGGCCCCGCAGGAGGAGCAGTGATGAATCGTCGCCACCTACCGGCCGTTCTGCTCGCCTTGCTGCTCGCCCTGGTCGTCGCTAGCCCGGCCTTCGCCGGCGCCAACGTCATCGTCGTCGGGATCGACCCGCCAGGGGTCGGCCTGAACGACACCACCCCGGCCACTCCGGTCGGCGGCAACCCCGGCGTCACCCTCGGCGAACAGCGCCAAATCGCCTACCAGTTTGCCGCCGACATCTGGGGCGCCACCCTGGAGAGCGATGTGGACATCTTCGTCCTCGCCTCCTTCACTCCACTCACCTGTACCCCGACCGGCGCCGTCCTCGGCTCTGCCGGCACCACCTTCGTGTTCTCAGACTTCGATCCTTCGGCGCGACCGACGACCTGGTACCACTCCTCCCTGGCGGACAAGATCGCCGGCGTGGACCTGAACCCCGGCTTCGGCGACATCATCTCGCGCTTCAACTCGCTGATCGATGACGATCCGACCTGTCTCGGGGGCCGCGGCTGGTATTACGGCCTGGACAACGACGCCGGCACCGGCGTGGACTTCTTGAACGTCATCCTGCACGAGATGGCCCACGGTCTCGGCTTCTCGAACTTCACCAACGAAGCGACCGGCGCCTTCTTCAACGGCCAGGACGACATCTTCTCGGTGTTCACCCAGGACAACACGACCGGCCTCACTTGGGTCGAGATGGCGACCGACGCCGAGCGCGTGGCCTCCGCCATCAACGACGGCAACGTGGTGTGGAACGGTCCTGAGGTCACCGCCCGGACCGACCGGTTCCTGGGCAATCGGCCGTTCGTCGATGCCGGCGTCGCGGGCACCTTCGATGCGCAGGCCGCCGCCTTCGGGCCGGCCTTGACCCTCGGAGGCACCACCGGACCGGTGGTGCTGGTGGACGACGGCGTCGCTCCCCGCACCGATGCCTGCGAACCGCTGGTCGGCGACCTCACCGGCGCCGTCGCGTTGATCGATCGGGGTGGCTGTGGCTTCACCACCAAGGTCGGCAACGCTCAAGCGGCCGGCGCCGTGGCGGCGATCGTGGCGAACAACGTGGCCGGCGGCCCCGCCCCGATGGGCGGCTCGGACCCCACCATCACCATCCCTTCTGTGGGCATCACCCTCGACCAAGGCAACGCCATCAAGGGCAACTTGCCGGGCCTCACGGCGACCATCGGCCTCAACCCGAACAAACTGTCCGGAGCCGATGACAACGGTCTGGCGCGTCTCTATGCGCCGCCGGTCGTCGCCCTCGGTTCGTCGATCTCGCACTTCGACTCGGTGGCCACTCCCAACCTCTTGATGGAGCCCGCCATCAACTCCGACCTAGAGGGCGCACAGACCCTCGATCTGACCCCCTTCCAGATGGTCGATGTCGGTTGGTCCCTGATGGACGGCGACGGCGACGGCGTCGGTGACATCGAAGATCAGTGCATCGATTCCGATACCGGCCCGACGGTGGTCATCGGAAGCTGCGATTCGGGTGTCGACAACACGCTGTTCGGCGACGGCTGCAGCATCTCCGACAACCTCACCCAGTGCGAACTCGATGCCTCTCATCCGCTCGAGTACCTGGGCTGCTCGTTTCACTACCTGCTGTACCTCAAGTTCAGCCACGAGATCAACGGGCGCGAATTCAGCCGCCTGCTGCGCTGCGTGATTCGAAACCTGCACCCCTGAGTTCTCTCCCCTGAGGAGGACCTCGAAGGCCGGCGTGGAAGCGCCGGCCTTTTTTTCGTTTCGGCAGGTATGATGCACTTCCACCCTCGAGGAGTCTTCGAGGGATCCATTCCCGCCTGACCGAGGTGCCTCCTTGAGTACACCCGATTCCGACAAGAAGAAAGTCCACCGCCTGAGGGACGGCTGGCAGGAAGCCAAAGGCATTCTGTGGGCGCGCCGCGGCCGGCTGGCCGTGGGCTTCGGCCTGATGATCGTGAGCCGCCTCGCCGGCCTGGTGCTGCCGGCCACCTCCAAGGTGCTGATCGACGATGTTCTCGGCCAGGGCCGCACCGACCTGCTGATGACCCTCGCTGCCGCCGCCGGCGCCGCCACGGTGGTTCAGGCGGTCACCACCTTCGGCCTGTCGCAGCTCCTGGGAGTGGCCGCCCAGCGCTCCATCACCGAGCTGCGGCGACAGGTGCAGGAACACGTCAGCCGGCTGCCCGTCTCCTACTTCGACTCCACCAAGGGCGGCGTGCTGATCTCGCGCATCATGACCGACGCCGAGGGCATCCGGAACCTGGTCGGCACCGGCATTGTGCAGCTCGTCGGCAGCTTCATCACCGCCGCCATCTCGATGGTGGTGCTGTTCTGGCTCAACTGGCGCCTGACCTCCTTGACGCTCCTCGTGCTGGTGGTCTTCGGCGGCATCATGGCCTTCGCCTTCAGCCGCCTGCGACCGCTCTTCCGGGAGCGCGGCAAGCTCAATGCCGACGTCACCGGCCGGCTGTCCGAAGCCTTGGGCGGAATTCGCATCGTCAAGGTCTACACCGCCGAGAAGCGCGAGCAGCGGGTGTTCACCGGCGGCGTCCACAAGCTGCTGCGCAACGTCGCCAAATCGGTGACGGCGGTGGCCGGCGTCGGTGCCCTTGCCAGTCTGCTGTTCGGCGGCATCGGCGTGCTGATGATGGTAATCGGCACCCGCTCGATCGTCGCCGGCACCATGACCCTCGGTGACTTCGTGATGTACATCTTCTTCACCGGCATGCTGGTGGCGCCGGTGGTGCAGATCGCCTCCATCGGCACCCAGCTCTCGGAGGCCTTCGCCGGCCTCGACCGCATCCGAGAGCTGATGACCGTCACCGCCGAAGATGCCGAAGACGCCGACCGCGCCGGCCTGCCGGGAGTGCGCGGCGACATCGCCTTCGAGGACGTGACCTTCGAGTACGAAGAAGGGGTGCCCGTGCTGAAGGACATCTCCTTTGCAGCGCAGGCCGGTTCGACCACCGCCCTGGTGGGCTCCTCGGGCTCCGGCAAGAGCACCCTGATCGGCCTGGTGACGGCCTTCTACCGCCCCCTCGCCGGCCGGGTGACGGTGGACGGCAAAGACCTGAGCACGTTGCGCCTCCAGGACTACCGGCGGCACCTCGGCGTGGTGTTGCAAGAGAACTTCCTGTTCGACGGCACCATCGCCGAGAACATCGCCTACGGCCACCCGAACGCCACCCGCGAAGAGGTCGAACAGGCGGCCGCCGTCGCCCACTGCACGGAGTTCGTCGAGGGTTTCGAGGACGGCTTCGACACGGTGATCGGCGAGCGTGGGGTCAAGCTCTCCGGCGGCCAGCGGCAGCGCCTGGCGATCGCCCGCGCCATCCTGGCGGACCCGGCCATCTTGATCCTCGACGAAGCCACTTCCAGCCTCGATAGCGAGAGCGAAGGGCTGATCCAGGAGGCCCTCGGCCATCTACGGACCGGCCGCACCACCTTCGTCATCGCCCACCGCCTGTCGACCATCGTCAGCGCCGACCAGATCCTGGTGATCGAGGCGGGCGAGATCGTCGAGCGCGGCGACCACCCCACCCTGCTGGCGGCCGGCGGCCGCTATCGCGAGCTCTACGACAAGCAGCACCGGGTGGTGACGGACCGCTTCATCAATCCCGGAGAGGACTTCACCCCGGAACCGGAGCGCGAAGCAGCGCCCAAGGCCGGCGGCGGCTCAATGATGCGCCCCGGCTAGGGCGCACCCCCTCGCCGAGGGTGGCGATGGTCTTGCATCCCGTTCCGGCGATGAGCCTTCGACTTCTCCTCGCCACCACCTTCCTCGTCGCCTCGGCGGCGACCGCCCAGCCCGCACCGCCGACCGACGCCGAGGCTCCCGTCTTCGAAACGGTGCTGCCGGACACCCCGCAGGCGCTCCAGGTGGACGGTGGGCCGTGTGTCGACATCGTCACCCGGCCGGTCGAGCGCTGGCGGGTCAGCCTCTATTTCGATCCCACCCTGCTGACCCCGTCTTCCATGGCGTCGAGCGCCCGCGCCCTGGCGAACCGCGCGGGCGCCCTGGCGACCCTGGGCGAGGTCGAGGTGGTCCTGGTCGATCCGGTGCCGACGCCCTACCTGAACCCCACCGGCGACGCCGCCGCCATCCGCGAGGCGCTGTTGGACCTGGCCGATTCGAGCGCGCTGGCCGGCGAACTGGCGGAGATTCGCTCGGAGCTGCCGGAGCGCCCCCTCGACGAGGCCGCTCGGCGCCTGGAACGAGAACTGGTGGCCGAAGAGAAGGACCTGCTGGAGCGCTCCCGTGACGCCCTCCTCCACCATCTGGCGACGGTGGACCGCGCCGTTCCGTCCGCCCTCTTCCGGGTGCGCGACGAAATCACCTTCGAGGACTGGGCGGTAGCGGCCGAAAACGAGCTGGCGGCGATCGCCGCCGCCTCCGGCTGGACCCTCCTGCCGTTGGCGATGGACCGGGCCCCGGCACCGGCGCGGCCGGCGGCGTCTCCTCCGCGGGATGCCGCCGCCCTCTCCGGAGGGCGGTCCGTGCGGAGTCCGGAGGACCTCGACCGGGCCTTGGTGGCCCTTGAGGGATCACAGGTGGTGCAGTGCCTTCCGCTCCAAGAGATGCCGGTGGATTCCCTCGCCGAAGTCACCGACGGTGACGGCAATCCCCTTCGCCTCGCCTCCTCCAATACGCCGATGGCGATCCGAGAAACGCGGGCGCGGGCGGTCCTGGAGGGCACCGGTGACCGAGGCCCCCTCACCGTGCGGGGTGCCGTGCGCCTCGGCCCGGGGGGTGGTGGCAACGAAGGCCCGCCGCTCGCCGAAGGCGTGGGCGCCGTCACCGCCGTTCTCGACCTCGCGTCGGACAACCCGGACTCCGCCCGGTTCCTGGCGACCCTCTACCTCGACCGGCTCGACGCCGCACCGCTGGTCGTCCACCGCACCTTCGCGGCCGACGACCTCGCCGGCGCCGCCCGCTGGCGCTGGCGCGAGCGCCTCGAGGTAGGCGATCTGCGCGGTGGCGCGGTGGTGATCGAAGACCGCGCCGCAGGGCGTTGGGGGGCGGCTCGCCTGGAATTCGGAGGAGCGCGGCTGGCCGACGGACCCGGACGCACCGTCGACGCGATATCGGCGACTTCGGTCAGCGAAGACTCCACGGACACCCCACCACAAGCCGCCGATGAACGGACGCCGCGGCAACCTCCCGAGACCAACACCGCCGCGCCCACCGTCGGACGCCGGGTCATCCTGCTGCTACCGCCCCGGCGCGCCGGCCTGGGACGCCTGGCCGGCGGCATCGAAGGAGCGGTCACCGGCAAAGTTCGGCTAGAGACCCTCGTCACTACGCCGGCGGTCATGTGGGTGGAGTTCTACCTCGACGGCGAGAAGGTGGCGGAAGACGACCGCCAGCCCTTCTCCGCCACGGTGGATCTCGGAAGAGAAGCCCGGCCGCAAACCCTGAGAGTCGTCGCCCTCGATGGCGGCCGCGGAGTCCTCGGCGAGCACACCCTCGACATCAACCAGGCGGCGGCCTCCTTCCGCTTCCGGCTGACGCGGGTGGCCGGCGAGCCGGCAGGCAGCACCCTCACCGTCTCCGCCGACCTCGACCTACCGCCGGACGGAGTCCTCGAGCGGGTAGAGTTCTACTGGAACGAAGAGCTGATCACCACCACCGGCCGTACGCCCCAGGACTTTCGTCTGGAGCTGCCGCCGGAAGCCTCCGACAACGCCTCCGCCGCCGACTACCTACGCCTCCAAGCGGTGCTCGCCGATGGCCGCACCCTGGAAGACGTCTGGCTCGCCGCCTCGCCGGGCCTGACGGACCGGGTGGAGGTCAATCTGGTGGAGATCTTCGCGGTGGTGAGCGACCGCGGCGGCAAGCCGGTACCCGATCTCTCGGCAGAAGACTTTCGGGTCGAGCGCAAAGGTGAAACCCTGGCGGTCAGCCGCTTCCAGATCGCCGACGAAGTGCCCCTCGTCCTCGGCCTGCTGGTCGACACCTCCGAGAGCATGTGGGTGCTGATGCCCGACACCAAGAAGGCCGCCTCGCGTTTCCTGACGGAAACCGTCGCGCCCGGCGACGGCGCCTTCCTGGTCTCCTTCGACGACCAGCCGCGCCTGATCCACCCCTACTCCCAGGACGTGCTCGATCTGATCCGCGGCTTCGGGGCGCTGCGCGCCAGCGGCGGCACCGCCCTGTGGGACTCCATCGTCTTTTCCCTCGGGCAGATCGCAGACGCCCCGGGCCGGCGGGCGCTGGTCCTTCTGACCGACGGCCAGGACTTTGGCAGCCGCTTCGGTCCCCGCCGCGCCGTCGAACTAGCCCGCGCCCAAGGGGTGCCGGTGTACATCCTGTCCCTCGCCGGGCTGGCGAGCGAACAGATCGGCGGCCGGCCGCGGGCGCGGCCCTACGGCCGGGCCGACCTCGAAACCGTCACCGCCCGCACCGGCGGCCGGCTGTTCGACATCGACCGCTTCGACCAACTCACCGAAGCCTACGCCCAGATCAACGCCGAACTGCGCAACCAATACATCCTCGGCGTCTCGACGAACCGCCCCCTGAGCGCCGAAGAACTCGCCGACATCAAAGTCGAAGTCCAAGGCCTACAGGTCCGAGCCGCCACCGGCCGCGGCGGCTCCTAGCGGGGACCGCCAAGGCCAGGTGCCGGAATTCGGCGGGCGAGACCGAGGCGCTCGGATCCCACTCACACCCGAACCACTCCACGGAAGCCCCGGGCAGCGTAGTAGGACTGCGCACCATTGTGGTAAGTGAACACTCGGCCGTAGCGCCGGTCGCAGAAGATTGCTCCGCCGAGCGCCCGTACCTCGGGCGGTGTCGCCACCCAGCTCGAAGTCTTCAGATCGAACTCGCCGAGTTTCTGCAGCGCTCGGTACTGCTCCTCAGTCAGAAGATCGACGCCCACCTCGGCGGCCATCCCGGCGGCGCTGCCGCGCGGCTTGTTCTTCTTCCGTGCTTCGAGGGCCTCTTGGTCGAAGCAGAGACTCCTCCGCCCCGCAGGACTCTCCACCGAGCAGTCGCAGAAGACGATGTGATTCGCGCCGGTGTCGAGAACCACCACATCCGGCTCGCCACCGGTCTTCTCCATCTCGTGTATCGACCGCAGAGCCTCAGGCCAGCCTCCAAGCTTCGCCAGGACGTCGGCCCACACCACGCCGGAATGCCGCTGAGGATTCGCGGCAAACCGCTCTTCCAGCGTCTTGAGAAGCTCGTCCCGTTCCTTGGCTTTCATCGTTCTCCCACTCCCTCACCAGGTGCCACCCGAATGTCGGCGGCGGAAGGAAAGGTGCCACCCGAATGTCGGCGGAGCCATCATGACTCCACAAAATGGTCAATCTGGCGCAAATAATCGGAAGTAAAATCCACCCGAGGATCTATTTGCGGCAAAAAGCGGACTCTTCACTCCACCCAGATCATTCCGCCTCGGCCCGCACCGCTTGCCCGTCGCTGAGATCGGCGGTGTTCTCGGTGACCACGACCTCGCCCACCGTCAGGCCTCGCGCCACCTCCACCCGCTCGCTGCGCTCGGTGCCGGTTTCGATGGCCCGGCGGCGGGCGGTGCCGTCTTCTACCACCCAGGCGAAGGTGCCGCCGTCGTCCTGGCGAGCGGCGGAGGTGGGGATCCACAGGCGGGGGCGGTCGGCTTGGGTGGGGACCGGTTCGGCTTCTTCGAGGAAGGAGACTTTGACCCCCATCTCCGGCAGGATGCGCTCGTCCATTTCTTCGAAGGCGATGCGCACCCGCACGGTGGCCCGCTGACGGTCGGCGGTGGGGACCGGGGTGATGACCCGAGTGGGGATGTCCCAGTCCGGATAGGCGTTCAAGACCGCGCGCACCGGCTGGTCGGGCCGGACGCGGGTGATGAAGGCCTCGTTGACGTCGACTTCGATCTCCAGGGAGTTCATGTCGACCAGAGTGCAGATGCCGGTGCGGGTGAAGCCGCCGCCGGCGGAGACCGGGGAGATCATCTCGCCGGGCTGGGCGTCTTTGGTGACCACCATGCCGGCGAAGGGCGCCCGCACCACGGTGTCGTCGAGGGCCTGGCGGGCGACGGCGAGGCGGCGTTCGGCGACGGCGATCTGGTCGCGGCCGAGTTCGAGGCGGGCGGCGAGGGCATCGGCCGTCGCCTGGTCTTCGTCGAGCATGGAGGTGCTCAGGATGTCCTGCTCGGCGAGGGAACGGCTGCGTTCGGCGGAACGTCTTGCGTCGGCCAGCAGCACCCGCGTTTCTTCCTGCGAACTCTTGGCGGAGGCCAGTTCGGCCTCGGCCAAGCGGACCTGCCGCTGGGGGCCCGAGGCGTCGAGGCGGGCAAGCACCTGGCCCTCCTCCACCGAGACACCTTCTTCGACCAGCACTTCTTCGATCTTGCCGGTGATCTTGGAGGACACCGTTGCCCGCAGCCGGGCGACGACGTAGCCGGAGGCATCGAGGACCGCGGCGCGGCTTTCCACCCCGCCGCCCTCGCGCACGACGGTGGCGGTCTCGACCTCAACAGCCCGTGGGCGGGTCAGCCACCAGCCGGCGCCGAGGGCCAGCACCAGCAGCACCGCCGCCAGGGCGACCAGCCCCCAGCGGCGGCCACCGGAGGCATCTGGTGATCGGTCGTCGTCGGAGATGCGCAGATCTCCCAGCTTCTGGCGGGTTTCGTTCATCGCGGGCGTTCCTGGACTTGGATCAGAGTTGCCGCAGGGCGGTGGATACGGGCAGGCGCGCGGCGCGAATAGCCGGGAAGAAGCCGCCGAAGAGGCCCATCAAGAGGGCGTAGAAGATTCCGACGGTCATCAGAAAAGGCGTCACGGCGAAGGCGAACGCAACCTGCGAGAAGGTCTGGAAGTTGAGCGTCGCCGCCTGGAAACCGTTGAACAGCACGAAGGCCAACCCGGCGCCGAGAAGTCCTCCCAGGGCGGCCAGGGCCAGGGACTCGGCGAGCACCGAGATCACCACCGGACCGGAGCCGAAGCCCAAGGCTCGCAGGGTGGCGATTTCGCGGGTACGAGCGGAGACCGCCGCGTACAGGGTATTGAGAGCGCCGAAGATGGCGCCGAAGCCCATCAGCAGGGCGATCATGGTGCCCAAGCCGGTGATCAGGGCGGTCATCACCGTCGATTGCTCGGAGTAGTAGTCCGACTCCCGCTGCACCTTGACGTTGACCCGCGGATCCGCCTTCAGGCCGGCGACGAAGGATTCGAGGGCGGCCGGCGACTCCAGCTTGGCGTGGACGGACTGGTAGGACGTGCCCCGCTGGTAGGCCGGCTGCAGCACCTTGGCGTCGCACCAGACTTCGGAGTCCTCGGCGGTGCCGCCGGTGTCGAAGATCCCCACCACCCGCCAGTCGATGTCGCCCCAGCGCACTTCGGAGCCCAGGGAGAGCCCCTCGAACTCCTCCGAGGCGGCGCGGCCGACGATCAGTTCGTTGCGCCCGGCTTCGAACAACCGTCCCTCGACCACCTCAAAGGAGCTCCGCACCTCGAAGGAGGCCTGTTCGACCCCCCGCAGGGGTACGTTGGCGCCGGTGCCGGTGCCCTTCTTTGGCTGGTCGACGACGACGAACAGCTCGCCCGACGACAACGGTCGGTCTTCGCCGTCCCGCGCCACGGTGGGCTGCTCGCTGATGATCTGCACCTGCTCCAGGGACAGACCGCTGACCATCTCGGAGGTGGCGCCGGAGCGCATGACGATGACGTTGTCCGCGTCGCCGGTGCTGGCGAGGGTGGCGCGGAAACCGGCGGCAACGGAGAGCACTCCGACCAGCACCATCACCACCCCACCGATGCCGACCACCGTCACGGCGGAGCTACCCAGGCGCTGCGGCAGGCCGCGCAGGCTGAAGGCGGTGACGGCGACGATCTGCGACAGCCAGCGCATCAGCCTCTCCGAAGGGCGTCGACCACCCGCAGGCGCAGCGCCTGGACGGCCGGCACGGCGCCGGTCACCAGCCCCAACATCAGGACCAGGACGATGCCGATGATCAAGGCCTGGGTGGGCATGTAAAGGGTGGGCAGGAACTGACCGCCGAGGTCGGCGTTGCGGCTCAGGAACCAGATCGCCGCCAGGCCGAAGCCGCCGCCGAGCACCGCCAGCAGCAGGGACTCGGCGAGTACAAGACCCATCACCTTGCCGTCCTCGAAGCCGAGGGTTTTCAGGACCCCCAACTCATGGATGCGCTCCCGCACGGACTGCGCCATGGCGCTGCCGGTGACCAACAGGAGAGTGAAGAAGACCACCGCCGACACCCCCACAACAATCTTGCCGATGTTGCCGGTCTGGTTGGCGAAGGCCTGAACGAAGGCTTTCTCGGTGGAGGTCTTGGTCTCCGCCGATGAATTGGCGAAGAGCTGATCGAGATCCGCCGCGATGGCGGCGGCGCGGTCGCGATCCTCCACCTCGATGAGATACATGCCGGTGGAGCCCATGTTGTTCATCCGCTCGCGCAGATATTCGTAGTGGAAGAGGAACTGGGTTTCGTCCGTTGAGCGCTCGGCGCCGTCGTAAATGCCGTCGATGACGAACTCCCAGGTGGGGTCGTCGGACGGCCGGAAGATGGTGCCTTCGATGGCTACCCGATCACCGATAGACCAGTCGAAGCGCTCGGCGGTCTTGCGTCCGACCACCGCACCGGTACGGTTGGCGAACCACGCCTCTCGCTGATCCGGCGGCAGCTCGATCTCCGGATAGATCGCCAGGTACGCCTCCGGGTCGACGGCGAACTGCGCGAACTGGTTCTTGGGATCCTGGTATACGCCGCCGAACCAGTTCGCCTCGCTCACCCGGGCGACCCCCTCGCGGCTTTCGATGCGCTGCCGGTAGGAGTACGGCAGCGGCTGGATGATCGACACCTTGTTGAGCATCACCAGGCGCTTCAAACCGTCGATCTCGATACCGGCGCCGAAGCCCACCTTGACCGCCATCAGCAGGCCGAAGAGGAAGAAGGCGACGAAGATTGACAGCAGGGTGAGCCCGGTGCGGACCTTCTTGCGGGTGAGGTTTTTCCAGATGAGGGGCAAGTAGCGCATGACTTGCGACTCTCTCAGGCTGCCGGTGCCGCCGCCAGGCGACCCTTGTCGAGATGGACGATGCGATTGGCCCGCTCCGCCGCCCGGGGATCGTGGGTGACCATGACGATGGTCTTGCCGTGCTCCTCGTTCAAGAGCTGGAGGAGATCGAGGATCTCGTCGCCGGAGGCGCGGTCGAGGTCGCCGGTGGGCTCGTCGGCCAAAATCAGGGTGGGATCCGTGACGATCGCCCGGGCGATCGAAACCCGTTGCTCCTGGCCGCCGGAGAGCTGCCGCGGATAGTGGCCGGAGCGATCCGCCAGACCGACTACTTCTAGGGCCGTAGCGGCGCGCTTCCGGCGCTCTCCCCGGCCCAGGCGGGTCAGCAACAACGGCAATTCAACATTGCGCTCGGCGGTCAAAACCGGGATCAGGTTGTAGAGCTGGAAGACGAAGCCCACGTGGCGCCCCCGCCAGCGGGTGAGCCGGCGATTCGAGGCCCGGTCGATGCTTTCGTCCCCTACCCGAATGGTGCCGGAAGTCGGCTTGTCGAGGCCGCCGATCAGGTTGAGGAGGGTGGTCTTACCGGAGCCGGACGGTCCCATCAGGGCGACGAATTCGCCCTCCCCCACCTCGCTGGACAGACCGTCCAACACCTGCAAGGTCTCGGCACCGCGCTTATAGACCTTCGTTACGTTCTCGAGCACTACTAGTGGCTTGGACATGATGGCGGATTATAGCGAGCCGGAACCGCAGAACTCGTGAACGCCGAAGGCGGTGCCGGCCGCGCCGCCGATGGGGCTGCCCGGCGGCGGCGCGAGGGCCGGCGGCGCGATGCGCTCGCTACCCTCGGGGCGCGCCAAGAAACGCTCGATTTCCGTCCGCAGATAGGCGCGATGGGCCCGTTCTCCTGAATGAGGCAAGGCGGCCAGCTCCTCTGCCGTCGGCTGCAACCGGCGCAGCCAACCCTCCACTCGGGAGCGCACCGCCACCGACGCACCCGGCCGGTCGGCGAGGGCGATCAGGCGACGCACCATTTCCCACTGCACGCGGCGAGCGATCTCCGCCGTTCGGCCGTGTCCGGCGACCCGATCGGCGAGGGCGAGATCCGTCAACCACATCACCTCCTCGAAACCCGGTAGCGACGCATCGCGCCGATTTTGATCGATCAGGCGCGCGGCACGGGCCGGATCGAACAGCTCGTCGAAGGTGAGGTTGGCCGCCGCAGCGGCCGCTTCCAGGGAATCGAAGGCGGCACCGGCCCGGCTTCCGAACTGCTCTCGGGTGGGCGCGAAACCGGCCGGCCTCGGCGCCAGTAGGGCCAACACTTCTTCGGGAAAATCCAACTCCGCCGGATCGAGGGTGTCGAGGAGCGCCCCCAGGGCCTCCCGCTGACGATCCGCCGGCACGACGGTGGCCATCGGCTGACCATCGCCCGCGAGGGTGTAGCGATAGTCGACGCCGCCGATCAGTTTGGCCGCCGCACCCACCTGGTAGCGGTGGTGTAAGTAGACCGGCGCCAGCACCTCTTCGAGCAGCGCGAGGGGTCGGCCGGCGGCGATGCGGTCGGCCCCGAAGCGGTCCAGGGCGACGCGGCGCACTCGCCAGGCGCGGCGCAGGGCGGCGACGGGATCCGCCCCGTCGTCCCACAGCGAGGCACTCGGATGGAAGGCGCCGCCGCGGGCGTCTTCGTCCGACAGGAAGAGCATGCCTTCCGCGATCGCCCGGCGAACCAGGCCGCCGAGGAACTCTTCCTCGCTCTCCCCGATCGGCGGTTCGCCGTAGGCGTAGGTGGCGGCCAGCTTGTCCCAGGCGCCGATGCCAACGCCGTAGGCTTGGGAGAAGTCCAGCTCGCCGTCCGCCGTCAACAGCACCCGCGGCGGCGGATAGTCCATCACCGAGGCGCGGTCGGCATAGGTGCTGGCGGCGAAGTTGTGGGCCATTCCGAGGGCATGACCGACCTCGTGAGCGGCGAGTTGCCGGATGCGGGCGAGGGCGAGTTCCACCGGATCGTCGGCGGCGCCGGAGCCGGTCTTCGCCACCCCGGCGAGGCCCTCGAACAGCAGCCGATCCTGCCGCACCCGCAGGGACCCCAGCCAGACGTGCCCCTTGATCATTTCGCCAGAACGCGGATCGATCAGCCCACCGCCGTAGGACCAACCGCGGGTAGCCCGGTGGACCCACTGGATGACGTTGTAGCGCACGTCGTGGGGATGGACGTCGTCCGGCAGCAACTCCACCCGAAAGCCGTCCGGAAAACCGGCCGCAGTGAAGGCATCGGCCCACCAGGAAGCACCCTCGAGCACCGCCGAGCGCACCGGATCGGGAATGCCCGGATCGACGTGGAAGACGATGGGCTCGTCGGTGCGGTGGCGCACCAGGTAGCGCTTCACGATGGGTTGATCGAGCGGCGCCGCGTAGTCCTGGAACGAGATCTCGAAGGACCCCATGCGCGGATCGTAGTCGCGGGGAACGTAGTCGTCGTCCGGTAGCCGCACCAGGTTTTGCACCTGCACCAGGCTGATCGCCGTTGGGTCCGCCGCCGTGGCCTGCACCTCGGGGCCGGGTTCGTTGGAGGTGAAGGTGAGCAACCCTTCGAGCACCAGATTGTTCGGCAGGGAGCGGCTGGCTTCGAAGTCCACGACGCTGCGCTCGGCATCCAGGCTGAAGGCGCCTTCTTCGGAGTCGCGCAGGCGGGCGACGACCCGGTGGGCGTCCCGCAGAGCGAAGGGCGCGAGGTCCACCACGGCGGAGCCGTCCTCGTCGAAGCCCTCGAGGGTCCCCGCCCACAGCACCGAAGGGGCGAAAGACTCGCGCACCGCCCGGCGCTCCCGGGGATCGTCGCTTTCCGCCCGGAAGCGCAGGTTTTCCTCCTCGATCAACAACCGGCCGCCGAGGCGGCGCAGGCGGACGATGCGGCCCTCGCCGAGCTGCCCGCGATCGAGACCGACGGGATTCGAGCCAAGGCCGGTCAAAATGCCTTGGTAGTAGAGAAAGCGCCCGACCAACCCATCGTCATCTGCCGGCGGCACTTCCAACCACAGGTGCCCCTGGCGGGGATCCGGCCAAAGGGTGAACAGCCCCTGCTGCGGCTCCAAGCCCTCCACCGTGTCGGCAATCGAGGGTGCGTCGCTATCGGCCGGCGTCGTCGACGATGAATCCGCCGGCGCCATCGAGGCGCAGGAGACAGCGAAAAGGAGCGGAACGAGGGCGAGGACTCGGAGACTACGGAAGGTTCGATTCATAGGGCAGGGCGCATGCTAGCAGCGGGAGCTAGACTTCGACCCTTCCTACTGCACAAAGATTGGGCTCGAGAAAGCCAATCCGCCGTCGTGCTGCACCACCCGCACGTAAATGTATTCGCCGGCGGCGAGATCCCGAAGGTCGAAGGTTAGGGAGACGACGGGCGATGGACCGCCGGGGATGGACTCGACCACCTGTCCGCTGCGGATCACGTCCAGCCGTTCGAGCGGTCCGGTGCCGATCACCCGCACGTCGAGTTGGCCGCCGGCCACCGCCGAGGCGGGCGGGCGGCCGCCCATGGGGAAGCCGTCGAGGCCGGTCTGCAGCAGGATGCGCGGTCCGCTGGTGGCGTAGACCCGGCGCTCACGTAGCGCCTGGAGGACGCCGGCGCGGGTGCGGTCGGCGGTGAGGATGGCCGCCAGACCGCCGGTGCGGGAGATCAGATGGGTGTGTCCGGGATGTCCGTCGTGGCCGTCGCCGCTACCGATCATTCCCAGCCGATAGCCGCGATCGAGAGCGTCCCGCAGCCAGTTGCCGGCGACGGCGCTGTAGATCGGCGAGGGCGTGTCCGCCGCCTCACTCGAACCGTGGACGGAGACCACCTCGGCCACCGGCTCCAGTTCCGGATCCGGCTCGATGCTCCAGTCCGTCGCCACCGGCCCGCCGGCGCTGTGGTGAGCGAAGGTCATCGCCTCGCGGCCACGCAGCGCGTCCCACAGCTGCTCCGGATGTTCGTAGCGCGGATCGAGGGAGCTCAGCACCTCGGCGACCCCATAGGTCGCGCCGTCAAAGTACAAAACGTGGCGATGACCCCAGATCCAGTTCGTCCACTCGAAGCCCAGCACCGTCACGAAGCGCCCCGGCTGGTGGAAGGCCTCCACCTGCTGGCGGATCTCCGCCCAGCGCTCTGGACTCTGGTCGAGGAACGGCAGGCCCCAGTGGTCATGATCGGTGAGCGCCACAACGTCCAGGCCGGCGACGTCCCGGGCGTAGCGGAAATAGTCCTCCGGCGTGCCGGTGCCGTCGGACAGGTTCGAGTGACCGTGGAGATCTCCCCACAGCACCGTCGGCGCGCCGGCCTCGACCCACAGGGGGTTGCTCTCGGCCCGCAGGCCAACGTCGCTTTCGGCAACCAGCCGGTAGATTCCGGCCTTCGGAGCTTCAAATGACATTCGGGTGGCACCCGTGGAAAGCCTTGAAAAACCAAGGTCTTCCTCCGCCTCCGACCTTTCGTCTGACATTCGGGTGGCACCGGGCGGGGACCAGGGTTTGGGGACCACTAGGCCGGGCGGCTCGCTGGTGAAACGTACCGTGCCTGCAGGCGCTTTCGCTGCGTTGGCCGCGGCGTCGAGCCAGGCGACGGTCGCTTCGAGGACGGCGCCCGGCGCGGCGGTCGAAGGAATCGTGACCGCCAACCGCACCGGCGGCCCCGGTGCGATGTCGACGGCGGGTGGATCGGCGATCCACTGGCGGATGCCGTCGCCGTCGCCGTCGACGGCGACCCAGAAGCGCTCATCGCGCTCGGCGTAGGTGTCGGCGGTGAGTCCCCACCGACCGGCGCCCAGCTCGAAGGTCACCTTCTCTCCCGGGAGGAGGGCCCGTCCACCCACTTCCACGGCCAAGAGCTGCGGACCGAGCGCCGCCGCCAACAGTTCGACGCCTTCAAGGTCCGAGACGACACGGGTGTAGCCCGGCCTGTCCGGCGCCTCGGTCTGCGGCGATCCCCAGCCCCAGAAGGGCGACACCTGGAGGTAGATCACCCCACCGACGGCAATGCCCTCCGGTCCGGTCTCGAAGTGGAGGGTCCAGCGTCCCGGCGCGCCGGCGCGCACCGCCTCGGCGCCGGGCGTCTCCAGCCAGGCCCTTCCCCCACCATCGGAGGCATGGCGCTCGGCCGCCAAATCGGCCTTCATCTCGGCGGCGACTTCGATCCGGGCGGTGGGTGGGTACTCCACTTCCCCGGACGCACCACACCCGCTCAAGGCAAGGAGTGCGAAACCAAGGGCGAGGAGGCGTCTCATGGGGAGATCTCGCCCCAGGCTACGAAAAAGCCCGCCTCTGCGCAAAGGGCGAGGCGGGCTTCGGACGACCGGTTGGGCCGTTTCGGACTACGGGCGATCGAGGTAGAAGGTGTACGACCCGCTACCGCTGTAGGAACGGATCCGCCAGTAGTAGTAGCCGCTGGCACCGCTGTAGTTGACCTCTTCGTCGGAGCTGGCGCTGGTGGATTCGGCGACCTTGGTCCAACTGCCGGTCCAGCGGTAGAGCTCGAGATCGAAGTCCGCACCGCTGGGGCCTTCGAGCACGCCGCGGTGGTTGCCGGCGCCGCTCTGGTACCAGGTGCCGTTGGGGTGGGCGTCGCTGTCGCCGGTGCCGGAGAGGCTGCCGGTGTACTCCTCGCAGCCCGGGCACGGCGAGCCACCGCCGCCGGTGGTGAAGCTACCGACCAGGGAGACGCCGGAGAAGGCGCTGTAGCCGCGCACCATCACGTGGTAGGTCCCGGTCTGCGCCGGGCTGATCGGGCAGCTCTCGTTGTTGCCGCCGGCGTAGGGACGGCAGTCCCAAGTGCTGGTGGTCGGAGCGGCGCCGAAGCGCACGTAGAGGTCGGCGTCGCCACTGCCGCCGGACTGGGTGAACACCAGATTGCTGGCACCCGCCGGCACCTCCAGGGTGAAGCGCAGTTCGGCGCCCGTCGAGCCGGACAGACCGGTCTCCGCCACGCCGTTTTCCAGCTCACCGGGGCCCGGTCCCGGACCGCCACCGCCACCGACCAGGGTCGAGCGATAGTTGACCAGCGAGCAACGCATGCGGTTGGTCTGCTGCGCCGTGAAGCGATCCATGCAGGTGTCCTGGGTGTAGTTCATGTAGTTCTCGATCGGATCGCGGCTGGAGCAGCTATTGGCGCTCCCCGGGCAGTTGAAGTTGGCCGCCGACTGGCGCTCCGTGTCGGCGATCAGGTCGCCGGTGGTATACGGCGAGCTGGCAGAACCGCAACCGCTTTGGAAGGTGTGGAACAGCCCCAGGTAGTGCCCCACCTCGTGGGTCGCCGTGCGACCCTGGTTGTAGATGCCGCCCTGCGGGGCGTTACGGCCGACGGAGGACCACAGGAGCACCACGCCGTCCAGGTAGGCCCCGGCGTCCTGCTGCGGGAAGGTGGCATAGCCGAGAGCGCCGTTGGCGTCGTTCGAATAGATGTTGAGGTAGCGGGTGGTGTCCCAGTTGAGGGCCTGCTTCATGTCGTTGAAGGCTCCCGGGCCGGGATCCGTGAAGTAGGCATTGCTGGTCACTCGGTTGATACCGGTGGTGGAGTTGCCGTTCGGGTCCGTGCTGGCGAGAACGAACTGAATCTCCGTATCCGTGCCGGGGGCGCCCGGCGTGCCGCTCAAGGCCCGGAAGTCCTCGTTGAGGATGTCGAGCTGGCTGTTGATCAAGCTATTCGACACGTTGCCCGTGCCGTTGGTCCGCTGAATGATGTGGAACACCACCGGAATGGTGTACACCGGACCGTTCGCCGGGTCGTACTCGCTCTGGATGGTGGTCGAGCTGAAGGAACAGTCGGACGGCTGGGCGAGGAGAATCCGCTCCTCCAGCTCGCTCAGGTTCTGGCTACCGCAGCGGTGGCCGCCCTGCTTGAACTGGTCGGAAAGCTGGAACTCCAGCATGTCTCCGTAGTATTGGCCTTTGACCTCGACGCTGCCGTCGGTGTTCATTTTGAAGTCGGTTCCGTCTACTTTGTCGGCGAAACACGGGATGGCGACGAGCAGCGCGAGGGCCACCGCACACAAGATCTTCGTTCGCATTGGTCAAGCCTCCTGCTTGAAATGGAAAAAACCCCGTCTGGATCCAGCGGGGAGGAACAGCTCCTCTGGGTAGCGACCTGCGGCGGCGACAATTCCAAGAAGTAAACCTCATAGGTGCAGCCGAGGCACCAGATTTAAAAGCTTTGACTACTTACCTTTTCGGAATCATACACATTTCCATATATTTTGCAAATAGGGATTTCGTGCGCTCCAGCTCATCAATCCCGTCCCCGAAGTGATGCGCTATCCTCGCGCTACTTCAACGAAGTATCTGTAAGGCCCATGGAAACCTCGCTCGGGAGAGATGCCGATGAAGAAGTCGCGTTTCCGCGTTCCCCACACGCTGGTACTGCTCTTTGGGATGATCGTCGTCGCCTATTCGTTGACCCTCTTGCTGCCCGCCGGCCAGTTCGAGCGCATCACCAACGAGGACGGCCGGGAACAGGTGGTTCCAGGCACCTACGAGCGCCTGGCGGACGCCGAAACGCTATCGCCGTTGGCCGTTTTCACCGCTATCCCGCGCTCCTTCGCCATCCACTCGACGGCCGAGATCATTTTCTTCATCCTGATCGTCGGCGGCTTCTTCGCCGTCTTCCGCGCCACCGGCGCGGTGGACGCTTCGATCGGCAGGTTGATCGACCGGCTGGGGCATCGGCCCTTCTGGCTGGTGGCAGGAGCGATGGCGGTGTTCGCCGTCGGCTCGTCGACCATCGGCATGGCGGAGGAATACATTCCCTTCATCCCGGTGCTGATCACCCTATTCGTGGCTCTGGGCTTCGATACGGTGACCGCCGTGGCGGTGGTGTGCATCGGCTACGGCGTGGGCTACGGTGCCGCCGCTCTGAATCCCTTTACGGTGCTGATCGCCCAGGGCGTCGCCGGCCTGGAACCGGCCTCCGGGCAGGGATTCCGCTGGATCCTTCTGGCGGTGTTCTTCGCCATCGCGCTGCACCATGTGTGGAGCTACGCCCGCCGGGTGAAAGCCGACCCGGACCGCTCACTGGTCGCCGGCATTCCGGTGCCGGCGGGGATGAGGGCACCGAAGCAAATGACCATGACCGGCCGCCACGGGCTCGTCCTGGTGGCCTTGACGGTGGCTCTCGGCCTCCTGATCTGGGGCATCAAGGCCAAGGGCTGGTACCTGGTCGAGATGGGCAGCCTGTTCTTGATCCTGACGCTGGCTATGGCCGTGATCGCCGGCATTGGACCGAGCAAGGCGGCGAAGTCCTTCTGCAACGGTGCCTCGGAGCTGACCACTACCGCCCTCCTGATCGGCTTCGCCCGGGCCATCGAAACGGTATTGAACGACGGCCAGGTGATCGACACGGTGATCCACGGCATCGCCCAGCCGCTACAGCAGATGGGCGCCACCGCCGCCGGCATCGGCATGTTCTTCGTCCAATCCCTGTGCAACCTCTTCGTGCCGTCGGGCAGCGGCCAGGCGTTTGTCACCATGCCGATCATGGCGCCGCTGGCGGACCTGGTGGGGGTGTCCCGCCAGGTGGCGGTGCTGGCCTACCAGTTCGGCGACGGGTTCACCAACATCCTGGTGCCGACCAACGCGGTGTTGATCGGCATCCTGACCTTGGCCGGCATCCCCTACGACCGGTGGTTCCGGCTGGTCTTTCCCTTCATGCTCAAGGTCTGGGTGGTCGGTTCCATCGCCATCGCGGTAGCCATCGCCATCGGCCTCCAGTAGCAGATGGCTGAAGAGCGCTTCGCGCATGATTTCAGCTCATCCGCTAGCTGTTTCTTTCCAGGGGGCTGGGCGCCCCCTCGCCCGAAAAGAACAGGTCTTTCCGGGCTCACCCCGTCCTCGGCAGCTAAGCTGCCTCCTCGCCCTCTGGGCTCGGATCGCATGCCTCTAATTCTGCTCGCGACGAAACCTGAAGGATCGTGCGGGCCATCCTCTGCGGAGCTTCGATGACCGAAAAGAACCTACAGATCCGCCTCGCCGAACGCCCCGTCGGCCTGCCCGACGATTCGACCTTCGAGGTGGCCGCAGCAGATCTTCCATCAGCCGGCGACGGCGAAGTGCTGGTGCGCTCGGTGATGCTGTCCCTGGATCCCGCGATGCGCGGCTGGATGGACGACCGCAAGTCCTATATTCCGCCGGTCGCCCTGGGCGATGTGATGCGCGGATTGGCGGTGGGCGAGGTGGTGGAATCCCGCCATCCGAAGTTCGCTGAAGGCGATCGGGTCTCCGGCGCCCTCGGCTGGCAGCAGTGGGCGGTGATGCCCGGAGAGGAACTCCACGCCCTGCCGCCGGGCGTGCCCTACGAGCTCGCCCTGGGCCCCCTCGGCATGGTGGGGATGACCGCCTATTTCGGCCTGCTCGATGTGGGTGAGCCGAAGGAGGGCGAGACGGTGCTGGTCTCCGGTGCCGCCGGCGCCGTGGGCTCGCTGGTCGGCCAGATCGCCAAAATCGAGGGTTGCCGGGCGGTGGGCATCGCCGGCGGGCCCGAGAAGTGCGCCCTGCTGACGGAGGAACTGGGCTTCGACGCCGCCATCGACTACAAGGCGACGGAGGATCTGCACGCCGACCTCCGCGCCGCCTGCCCGCGGGGCATCGACGTCTACTTCGACAACGTCGGCGGCAAAATCCTGGACACGGCGCTTCGCTCCATCAACCGCGGCGCCCGGGTGGTGATCTGCGGCGCCATCTCCCAGTACAACGCCACCGAGCCGCCGCCGGGACCGGCCAACTACCTGTCGCTCCTGGTGCAGCGGGCGCGCATGGAGGGCTTCATCGTCTTCGATTACCAGGACCGCTACGGCGAGGGTGCCCGACAGATGGGCCAGTGGATCCAGGAAGGCAAGATCCGGTCGCGCTCGCACATCATCAACGGCCTGGAAAATGCCCCGGAGGCCCTGCTGCGGCTGTTCGACGGCCGCAAGACCGGCAAACTCATCATCCGGGTGGGGCCTGACTCGCCCTAGAGCCGCCTAGCCGCCGGCCGCGGCGGATTCCTCGGCGGCGGTGGCTTCCGTTTCGACGCTCTCCCCTTCCGGATAGAGCACCCCGAACACGTAGCGCTCCGGGTCGATGTACTCCTCCGCCGCCCGGCGCACCCGCTCCGGGGTCATGGCGCCGATCAGTTCTTCGAACTTCAGCAGGTCTCGCGGATCGATGCCCCGCACCTCGTAGGTTTTGAGAGCACCCACCCAGAAGGCGTTTTGCTTCAGGCGCAGCTCGCGGCTACGCCGCTGCGCCTCCAGCACCTTGTCCAGCTCGTCCTCCTCGACCGGCTCGCTGCGCAGCCGTTCGAGTTCCGAAAACACCACCGACCGCAGCTCCTCCACCTTCTCCGGCGCACAGCCGAAGGCGATCCGCAGGGTGGCGTGCTCGAAGGGCCGGGAGGTCAGGCTACTGGACACCTGGACACCATAGGTCGCGCCCAGGTCTTCCCGCAGGACCTCCCGCAGGCGCGCCCCGAGGATCGATTCCAGGGTGCCCATGGCGTACTCCCCTTCGCGGCTCCACTCGACATCGCGGGAAAACACCACCTGCACAGTGCTCCTCGGCTCCAGGCCCTTGGTGACTTCCACCTCCACGTTGCCGGCGGGCGCCCGCGGCGCCACGTCCCGCCAGGTCTCCTCGCGGCCGGTCGCCGGCAGCGAGGCGAGGTAGGTGCGCACCGGCTCGCGCAGATCATCGATGTCGAAGGAGCCCACCAGAACGAAGGTGAAATCGCCGGCATCGCCAAAGCGATCGCGATACACCTCCACCGCCGTCTCCAGGTCGACCTCCTCCAGGAGCGCCACGGACACCGGCCGGCGGCGCGGGTGATCCTGGGTCAAGGCCCGCACCATGCGATCCGAAAACACCGTGCCGGGGTTGGCGAGGCGATCCTTGACCAGCGCCCGCGAACGGGCGAGAAAGGCATCCGCCGCTTGCGGGTCGATGCGCGGCGCCGTGAAGGTCAGGTACACCAGCTCGAACATCTCTTTGAGACTGTTGATCGAAGCGCTAGCGGTGATGCCCTCTTCCAGCTCCGTCAGGTAGGGCTGCGCCCCGGCCGCGACGCCGGAAAGGGCTTTGGCGAGCTGCACTTGGTCGAAGGCCCCGAGGCCTCCTTCGCCGACCAGGGTGGTGGCAAGGAAGCCGGAGGGGTGGTCCCGATCGCTGACCAGCGACAGACCGCCGGGGCTGAAGCCCGCGAGCAGGATTTGATCGTTCTGGAAATCCGTCGGCCGCAGCAGGACCTCGATGCCGTTCGACAGGATCCAGCGGGTGAGGGAAACCTCCGGCACGGCGCTCTCCGCCACAATCTCTCCCGGTTCCGGCGCGGCGTCGAGTAGCGGCCGGTCGAGGGTGCGGTCGTCGTAGGGCTCGATCTCCGTCGCCGCCACTCCGGCCAGCACCGTCGCCAAGGTTTCTTGCGCCGGCAGCGGAACGGTGGCCGACTCCGGCGCCGTCACGGACACCACGCGACTCCCTTCCTCCATCCAGCGGGAACCCACCGTATGCACCTCCCGCGGCGAAATGCCGGGCAGGAAGACGTGCACCATCGCCACCTCCCGGGCGATCCCCGGGATCGGCTCGTCGGTAAGGAAGTGACGGGTGTACTCGGCGGCGAAGAGGGATGAGTCGAGCTTCTCAATCTCCACCAGGGCCTGGTCGTAGAACAGCAGCATGTTGCGCTTGGCGCGCTCCACTTCACCCTCCGTCACCCCGTGCCGGAAGGCTCGCTCGGCCTCCGTCAAGACCGCCGCCAAACCTGCCGCCGAGCGCCCCGGCTCGACCGCCGCGGCCAGGGTGAAGACTTCTCCGGCCCGCACCAGGGCGCCCTGCGACGCCGAGGCGAAGAGGAAGGGCGGCTCCGGCTGACGGGCGGTCACCGACAAGCGCTCGTTGAGGATCGACAGGTAGAGCGTTTCGACCAGGCGGCGGCGGTAGGTGCCGAAGGTGCCCTGCTCAGCGGCCGGCAACTTGTACTGCACCGAGACGAAGGTGTTGGAGACCTCCGGGTCCGAGTTGAGGGTGAACAGCGTCTCGTCGTGGGCAGGAATGTCGAAGGTCGAGGGCGGAGCCGCCTCATCGGCCGGCCGCAAGTTGCTGAATCGGCTTCGAATGGCCTCCTCGACCTCATCCGGATCGAAGTCCCCCACCGCCACCACCGCCATCCGGTCGGGTCGGTACCAGGTCTCGTAGAAGCGCCGCAA
Source organism: Acidobacteriota bacterium (assembly GCA_039030395.1). Taxonomy (NCBI): domain Bacteria; kingdom Pseudomonadati; phylum Acidobacteriota; species Acidobacteriota bacterium. The sequence continues at coordinate 106,480 of JBCCEF010000005.1, read as the reverse complement.
ATCCGCCGCAGTGGCAGTCTCCAGAACTTCCAACTCGCCGATCGGCAAACGCTCCGCGTAGCGCGACCCCCGGAGCATCACCGGCAGTTGAGCATCCCGCAACCGGGCGCCGGCGCCGCGCCCTAGGCGCCACTCCTCGATCACCACCCCCCGCTCCCGCTCCACCGCCGCCTCGTCGAAGGCGACACCGTGGGCCCAATCTTCGAGGATCAAGAACGCGCGATCGAGCAGCAGCGGATCGTCCGTCGGCACGGTCAACGTGTACACCGTCTCGTCGAAGCTGGTGTAGGCGTTGATGTCTGGCCCGAAGCGCATGCCGATGGACTCCAGGTAATCCACCAGTTCCTGCTCGCCGAAGTGCTCACTGCCATTGAAGGCCATGTGCTCCACGAAGTGCGCCAGACCGCGCTGGTCCTCTTCCTCGACCAGCGAACCGGCATCCACCACCAGCCGCACATCGGCCCTTTCGGCGGGCTTGCCATAGGCCCGAATCAGGTAGGTCAAACCGTTGTCGAGGCGCCCGGAACGCACCGACGGATCGAGCGGTAGCGGATCCTCCAGCCGAATCTCCCGCGGCCGCTCCGGCAGCACACCGGAAGAAGCACAGCCGCCGAGCACAAGGAGCAGGAGAACCGCAATCACCGAGAATGCGAACCGTTGTCTCACAAGCCACCTCCCAGAAGGGGAACACCGCGCAAAAGCTCTCCGACCACCGAGTACGGCCGGCACCTGGCGGAGTTTCTCATGACGCCTGTGAGAACTCGGGTGTCGATTCGAGGAATTCCTGCATGCCACTGGCCCGCCGTGCCCGAAACGTTGCCGGCGGGTAACGCTGCCTCGACATCACCCACCTAAGGTCTTGCGTTTCCAAAATTTAGCCAGGAGCTTGGCCTCGGCTCCGGGAGGGAGAGATGAACTTCGCCACCGTTCGACCGTCCGCCTTGGAACCACGTCCATCCACTCGCTCGATCCGGAGGGTCGGCGAAGTTCTTGCGGTCCTACTCCTGTTCGTGGGTGCGGCCGAAGCCCAGAACTTGCGCGTGATGGCGACCGGCCTCGGCGAAGGGCGGATCACCGGCTCCGGGATCAACTGCGGCGCCGTGGCGACCGGCGTGACCCCGGTCTGCAGTCTCAGCTTCTCGCCGAGCGACTTCGTCACCCTCACCGCGGCACCCAACACCGGATCGACCTTCAACGGCTGGGGCGGCGACTGTCCCGATACGGACCTCACCACGCCCCCGAACCAGTGTCGCCTGAGCATGAACGCAATGCGTTCGGTGCGAGCGAACTTCACTCCGTCCACCGCCATCAACCAGCTCACGGGAGCCCAGATTGCGGATGTCGCGGCGGATCGCAGCCGCAGCGGCATCGGCGACTTCTTGGCCTTGCCGGCGAATGCGGGCATCGACACGCCGGCAGAGTTCATTGCCGCCTTGCCGGCCGACTACCGGCAGAACTGGATCCTGATACCGCGCTCCGAGAGCCTGCAGACGGGAACCGCCGAGTCGCCCCGAATTCTGATGCCGAGCGCCGACGCCCGGCACGTCTTCACCGTCGGCATGACGGTCCACGATTCGTACCCGGGCTCCCATCCGAACGCCATCGAGTTCATGCAGTACGACGCCGCGACGAAGAACTTCCGCTTCCACGAGATCGTCCTGAAGCAGATCGACCCGATGGGGGACGTCATCGATCCCGGTCCGCCGGCGGTCCGGCGCTTCCCGCTGCGGCCTCGCGGCGTTTCCATCGACGACAAGAAGTGCTTTGCCTGCCATACGACCCGCAACGTGTTGAATCGCGGCCCGGTCCCCGGGACGACGCCCGGCACCGACGGAAACCCGCCCCGCTCGGTCGCCTTCAAATCCAAACCGAACTGGGACACCTACGACAGTTGGGGCGGCATGCTCGGCTTCAACCGCGACCGCATCTACCAGGGCACCGTAGAAGCCGCCGCCTTCCGCAAGATCTTCAATCTCTGGACCTGGCAGGACCAGCCCGACATCCGCTCGATCATCGAACAGCTCCAGCTCCAGCCGACCGGCGTGCCGGACGGAACACCGACCGGCACGCCGGACCACCGCATCCGACGAAACGTCTTCGAAGGCGGCGCGAACGACGGCCACATCGTCTTCGGCTTTGACCCGACCGGCACCGCCGTCGGGCAGGAGCCCCAGCCCATCGGCTCCGGGCCCACGGTTTCCTATGAGTTCAACCGCCGGGCCGGCAGCAGCGGTACGGAGGTGAAGCGCACCCGTTCGTTCGTGACACTGCATCATTCGACGCAGCCCCAAAGCGACGAAGGCCGCGGCGTCGAACTCTTCGACCGGCTCACCCAGGGGCCGAATCCCCAGCGCATCGCCGATGAACTGCTCAATCATCCGGTGGTCACCGGAAACATGAGGCTCGATGTCCGACCGATCGCCCTCGCCATCGCCGAGAACAATTGCTTCACGGTGGCCGGCGGCACGGCGATCGGCAACACCCAGACCATCACGCCGGCACTGCCGACCGCCGTGGCGGCCTTCTTCAACGCCCGCAATGGCATGTCCTTCGATCAGGTCTTCGACGACACCCGCCGGCGGGCGCAGAGCTTGACCCGGCGCAAGGCGGACATCCAAAAGGCTACCCTCGACCGCGATGGCGACCTCTACGCACTCGACCCCACTCCCTTCTCTCCGCCGACCTTGATCATCGACGGTTTGATCCAGGAATACGGGGCCGGAACCGCCGGCGTCACCGGGGGCACCGGCGGCACGGACACTTCGATGCGCCGGCTGCGCCAGGAAGTGTTCCGCCGCCAAATGGCCCCGGGCCATCGCGACGAAACGGTGATGAGCAACGGCATCACCGCGCCGGAAGGCGCCTACGCGGACCGCGAGGACGATTCGACGCCCGGCAGCCTGGGGGACCACACCGCGCAGGTCGCCCTCTTCCGCTACTTTCTCGAGCCCCTGGGGGTGTCCGTCGACAAGTGGTCGATGGGCGTGCGAGGTCGGTCGCGGACCTACACCTTCGCGGACCTTTTCTCGATTTACCCGGCCGCCTTGATCACCGCACTGCGCGGCAGTCTGGGAGCCTCGGTCAACGCCTGCAACCTGGCCAACACCGAACTGGCTCGCCTGCCCGGCACCGAAAACGATGTGCCGACCTACACGGACATCCAGCGGATCTTCAACAAGGGCTGCATCGAGTGCCACGGCGGCCTCGGCTATCCGCCGCCACAGACCTACAGCGTGACCCTCGATCTGTCCGAGAACGAGGAGCCGGCGGCCGGCGAGCGTCGGCTGTGGCGGTCGATGCGGGAGGCGCGATCGCTGATCGGCGCTCCAGCCTGTCCACCGTCGACCCCCAACTGCCCGGTGGGCACCGGCATCGACCCTTCCAAGAGCTTCCTCTACCAGCGCATCACCGACAACGGTCTACTGGCGCACCCCTACAACCCCTTCGAACCCTACAACGTCTCCAATCCGGACGACCTCGCCGATCCCGACATCGCCGACGAGCGCTGCCCGGGCGGGCTCATGCCCTGCGATGGTCCGCCGCTCTCAAAGACCGACATCGAGACCTTCCGCCGTTGGATCATCGGCGGCCGGCCGAATACCGAAGGCGACCCCCACATCCGCACCGTCGATGGCGTGTATTACGACTTCCAGAGCGCCGGTGAATTCACCCTGCTGCGCGACGAGGACATGGAACTCCAGGCGCGCCAGACGGCAGTTTCCACCAACGGTCCGCTGCCGCCCAATCACCACACGGGGCTGTCCTCCTGCGTCAGCGTCAACACCGCTGTAGCCTTGCGGGTGGGCACCCACCGGGTGACCTATCAGCCGGGCCTTCCGAGCAGTTCGGAGGACGATGTCCAGAACGACGAATTTCAGGTCGGCGCCCTTGAGGCCTCGGACCGATCCACCGGTAGGCTGGTCCTGCGGGTAGACGGACAGCCGGTGGACTTGAACGCCGGACCGGTCACCCTGGCCGAAGGCGGCCGGGTCCTCGCCACCTCGGCCGACGACGGGGTGCAAGTGCAGTATCCCGGCGGCACCACCGTCGTGATCACCCCCGGATTCTGGACCCGCTACCAGATCCACTACATGAACATCGACGTGCGCCACGCCCGCGCCGTGCGCGGGGTGATGGGCGCGGTCGCCCCGGGCGAGTGGCTGCCGGCACTCGCCAACGACACCTGGCTCGGACCCCGTCCGGCGGACCTCAGCCAGCGCTATGTCGACCTCTACCAGACCTTCGCGGAGTCCTGGCGGGTGACCGGCGCGACCTCGCTCTTCGACTATGCGGCGGGCCTCGGGCCGGAGAGCTACGCCATCCGCGACTGGCCGCCGGAGTCACCCCAGAGCTGCATCGCTCCGCCGCAGCCGGGCGGTCCGGCGAAGGTCCCACCGGCCGCGCCGATGCCCGCAGCGCAGGCCCAGGGTCACTGCGCCGGGCTCATCGATGGGCAGCGCCAGGCCAACTGCGTGGCCGACGTGATGGCGACCGGCGAAGTCTCCTTCGCGGAGACCTATCTCGAAACCGAGCGCCTCGCCCTGTTGCCGACACCGACGCCGCCACGGCTCGCCACACCGGCGGATCTCGCCGTGGTACCCGCCGCCGACGTGCGCTTCGCCTGGAACACCGCGGAAGCTCCCGACGGCGGACCTCTCACCTACCGCCACTGCGTGTGGAGCGGTGAGGAGCTCTACGACCTCAACCGCTGCGTCGTCATCGGCTCCACCGGTACCCCGAGTTGGCGGTCCCCAAGCTTCGGACCCGGGTACTGCTGGATCGCCATCATCGCCCTGGCGCTGTGGATCCTGCTGCTGATCTTCACCCGACGGAGCCACAAGTGGGCCCTGGTGATCCTGCTCATCGTAGCGGTCCTTGCCGCCCTCCTTTGCCTGATTGCCACCAACGCCGGTACCGCCGACACGGTGACGATCGAAGACCTCGGCGGCAGCCCCACCTACTACTGGAAAGTCGTCGCCGAAGACCAGCACGGCACCGTCGTCGAAAGCGAAACCCGGCGCCTGGAAGTGCCGCAAGCCTGACCGCTACCCTCTCCACGCGCTCCCCCGCCCTCGAAGGTTGGGGAGCGCGGGAGCCGGATCGGCGGCTGTCGGCCGCCCGCGGTCCAGTCTCCCTCGCCTTGTCGCCCTCCACCCTTTCACTCAAATCTAAAATCTGCTATTCTTTCGAGGCCGCAAAATTTCTCCAGAATCCCGAGCCCACCGTGGGCTCGGTTGGACTCGAAGTTCTCTCCGCCGCGAGGATGCCGAGTGAATCTAGTGTGTCCTGGAAAGGAGAGAGTTCATGACACAGCAGTACAAGGGTTTGAAGGTAGCCTGGTGTTGGGTGTGCGTAGCCATTCTGGCGCTGATCGCGGTGCCGGCCTTCGCCGAGGACGTGATCTACCGCGGCGCCGACATGTGGAAGACCACCGCCGGTGGCTTCACCTACTCCACCTTCGCCCACGATCCGATTCCGGCGAACTTCTTCTGCGAAGGCTCCGAGGCCTTCACCGGCGCCATCGCCTTCGAGGGCGCTCCCCTGCACACCGAGCCGGCCGGTGAACTCGGCGGCATCGACACCATCGTCGAGCGCCTCGACGACGCGGTGTTCAACGACCTGGGCGTCGCCACCACGCGCATCCAGCTGATGGCCTTGTCGATGATCAGCCCGCAGGTTTTCGAGAACGAGTGCGGTGCCTACCACGTCGCCGTTTCGCTCGACGGCGAGCAGCCGATCACCGAAATGAAGATCTTCCGCGACGACGAGTACGGCGGCAGCTACGAAGCTCCCCTCGAACTCAAGGTCAAGGTCTCCTTTACGCCGGTCGATGGCCGGGCCGCGGCGCGCGCTGTGAGCCGTGAGGTTTCCCTCGGACCGGGCACTTTCTCGGTGTGGTCGGAGCGTGAGATCGATCGCACCGCCGCGACGGTCAAGGTCGACACCGACCTCGACGGTCGGGTGGATCGCGAGATGCCGCCGGCGTCGAACTTTGTGGCCGGCGTGGCGGGGATCGCCCCGGCGGCGCTCTCCGATCACCAGGCCATGTGCCCCTACACTTCCTGCCACTGCAACCCGGTGCCCTCGGACTGGGATGCCATCAACGACCCCAACACCTGGGTCTGCTCGCCGGCGCACCAGCACTGCATCGACACCTACGTTCCGTGCCGCCACGTGCCGGACTTCGAGCCGCGCGAGCCGATCGAAGTCCAGCCCTTCGAACCGCGCTACACGCCGGTGAATCGCACCTAGCCTGGATTTCTCACCGGCGACCGTAGCGAGAGGCCATAGGTCGCTGGAAATGCAAGGCATCCGCGGGTTCTGCGCCGATAGCGTACTGTCAGTACGCTGAGAAGCAGGTTCCGCGGGTAACACAGCAGATTCAGTGGCATACGGCCTCGCAGTAAGTTGCCGGTGAGAAAGGCAGGCGAACGAGGAATCCCGCGCGCCGCCGCCGCGCGGCATCCGTCGGCGGCTCCACCCGGAGCCGCCGGCCTTCCCACCGCAACGGCCGGCCCAGGTCAGCGGACTGATAGAATCTCCAGAATTCTTTTGTATAGATCCAGGCTACCGCAGGGTACCCGCGGCTCTGTATTTTGGAGGTCATCATGCGCAAGCGGTGGACGGTTCTGCTGGTTCTCGCAGTCCTCGGGGTGGCGGTGCCGACCGCCTCCCAACTCTCGGAAGGCCCCGGCCCTAGAGCGCTCCCCGAACCGCTCGGCCCCCAACCCCTCGGCGCTAGCGGCGGCTTCCCCAACGTGCCGCAAACCCCGGGGGCCGTCCTCTCCGGCTTAAACGCTCCCGATCAGGGCCGCACGGCGATCATCGCCTACCACAACGGCGTGCTCTTCACCGTGCCGGAATTGCCGTCGAGCCAGCCGGGATCGGACTTCCAGGTACGCACCTGGGACCTGTCCGACCCGACCGCGCCGGTGATCACCAGCACCCTGGGGATTTCCCCCATGCCGATCAATGCCCACGGCTACTTCAAGAGCGGCGGCTACCTGGTGATCGGCCCCAACTGGCCGCCGGAGGCCCCCTGGAGCTTCCGCGCCGAGGCGGCGCCGGGGACCGTCACCCGCACCACCTTTGCCGGCCTCGAAGGGGCCGGGGTACGCGGCTCTCTCTTCCAGCCGTGGTTCGCCGGCCCGACCTACTGGAGCTACGGCGATGTGGGCGGCGATGCGCGCCTCGAACTGCGCGGCTCGACGCTCGCCACCTGGGACCACCTGGGGCTGACCGGAGTGGTGGGACACCCCTTCATTCTCGGCGACCTGCTGATCTTCGCCTCGGACCAAAGCCGCACCGGCATCGCCACCTACGACATCTCGGACCCCACCAACCCGGTGCTCCTCGACGTCCTCACCACCGGCGGCCCGGGCGGATACTGGCCGGAACTGTGGGGCGGCGACGGCAAGCTCTACGCGGTGTTTCCCTACCGCTCGAACGGCAACGGCTTCCGGGTGGCCGACCTGACGGACCCGACGGACATGAGATTCGTCACCGACCGCGCCCTGCCCGGCGACGCCTCGATGTACATCCAATTCCAGGACGAATACGCCTTCATGGGTTCCCACAAAGTCGATCTGCGCACCTTCGAGTCGGTGCTGTTCCTGGACGGCGCCAACACCACCCGCCCGAACGATGGCGGGGTGGGCATCGACACCAGCCAGTTCGCCCTGCCGCTGGGCAATCTGCTGGTCACCGGCGGCATCGGCCCGGACCAGGGAATGGCGATCTGGGCCCACCAGGCGGCGCCGGACACCCGCGGACCGAGCGTCGGTTTCCACATCCCCCAGGCGGGGCGTACCGGCTACCCGGTGGGAGCACCGATCAGCCTGCTGATCCACGAGACCCTGGAGACCTCGACCCTCGTCAACGGCAGCACCTTCATCGTACGGCCGGTCGGCGGCGGCGCCATTGGCGGCCGGCTGACCTTCTCCTTCGACGACGTGTTGACCTTCACTCCGGACCCACCGCTCTCGCCCAACACCACCTACGAGGTGGTGCTGCCGGATGGCGGCATCGAGGACGCCGCCGGCAACGGCATGGTCGGCACCTCTTGGACCTTCTCCACCGGCGCGACGGTCAACGGCAACGCGCCGCCGTCGGTGGACAGCCTCACCGCCTCGGCCTACCCCTTGGCGCCGGGGCAAAACGCGACGCTGACCGCCGCCGTGTCCGATCCCGACGGCGGCACGCTCGAGGTGCGCTTCGACTTTGGTGACGGCTCGCCGAAGACCGCTTGGTCCACCACGCCATCGGCCAGCCACGCCTGGGCAGCGGCCGGACACTACCAGGTGACCGCCCAGGTGCGCGACCGCGCCGGCTCCCTCGCCTCGGGCACCCTCGGCGTCACCGTGACGGTCGCCCCGAGCGGTCCGGCGCCCACCGCCAGCGCGCCGCTACTGTGCGACGCGGGCAACCGGCGGGTGTGGACCGTGAACCCGGACAACGACTCCGTTTCCGCCGTCCACGCTGACGCCCTCACCCTCGACCTCGAAGTGCCGGCGTGCGCCGATCCGCGCTCCATTGCCCGGGCCGCGACCGGCGAGCTGTGGGTGACCTGCCGCGGCGACGACACCCTGCGGGTCCTCCACCCCACCACCGGCGCCGTCGTCGACACGTTGCCCCTGGGGTGGGGCAGCGCGCCTTCGGGCATGGCCTTCGATCCGGCCGGTAGGACGGTCTACGTCGCCCTCGAAGGACGCGGCGAACTGCGCCGCTTCGACGGCGCCAGCCGGCAGGAGACCGGCAGCCTGGCTCTCGGTCCGGGGCCGCGGGCGGTGGCGGTGAGTGGCGACGGCGATATGGTGCTGGTCAGCCGCTTCCTATCGCCCAAGGACCACGCCGAGGTGTGGGAGGTCGACGCGGCCGGCTTCGCCCTCGCCCGCACCCTGGAAATCGCAAAGCGCGGCGGCGAGGCCAACCGCGACACCACCGCCTCCGGCAAGGGCGTGCCGAACTACCTGGTGGGGGTCACCCTGTCGCCGGACGGTGAGAGCGCTTGGGTGCCCTCCAACAAGCCCAACACCGAGCGCGGTCTGTTCTTCGCCGACGACCTCGACCAGGACAACACCGTTCGCAACCTGCTGACCCGGCTGGACATGGCCGAGGGCGGATCCGTCGCCGACGCGATCGACATCGACAACAGCGACTCGGCCTCCGCCGTCGCCTTCTCGCCCCTGGGCGACTACCTTTTCGCCACCCTGCAGGGCAACGACGAGGTACTGGTGCTCGACGCCCTGGCCGCCACCGGCAATCCCGGCTTCGGCAGCTTCGTCACCCGCCTGGCGACGGGCGCTGCGCCGCAAGGGGTGTGCGTCGACCCGGTGACGAACCGCACCTTCGTCAAGAACTTCCTCGGCCGCAGCCTGACGGTGCTAGAAACGGACGCCCTTTTCCGCCGCGGAGACAAGAACGTCGCCTCGACGGAGGTGTCGACGGTCACCGCGGAGATGCTGCCGCCGGCGGTGCTGGCCGGCAAGCGCATCTTCTACAACGCCTCGGACCCGCGGATGAGCGCCGAGGGATACCTCTCCTGCGCCTCCTGCCACCTGGACGGCGGTCACGACGGCCGGGTGTGGGATTTCAACGGCCGCGGCGAGGGCTTCCGCAACACCACCACCCTGCGCGGCCGCAGCGGCATGGCGCAGGGGAACGTCCACTGGACCGCCAACTTCGACGAGATCCAGGACTTCGAGGGCGACATCCGCAGCGCCTTCGGCGGCTCTGGCCTGATGGAGGATGGCGACTTCGACGCCACCCGCGATCCCCTCGGCGCGCCCAAGGCTGGCCTGAGCGCCGACCTCGACGCCCTCGCCGCCTACGTCGCCTCCCTCGGCCGGGAGACCCTGCCCAAGAGCCCCTTCCGGCAGGGCGACGGATCCTTGACCGCCCAGGCCGCGACCGGCCGAACGATCTTCGCGCGCGAAGGGTGCGGCAACTGCCACGGCGGCCCCACCTTCACCGACAGCCGCGGACCGGCGGCCCTGCTGCACGATGTGGGGACGCTCCGCACCACCTCCGGTGGCCGCCTTGGCGGCCCGCTGGCGGGTATCGATACGCCCACTCTGCTCGGGGTGTGGAACACCGCGCCCTACTTTCACGACGGTTCGGCGCCCACCCTGCGCGACGTCTTCACGGTGGCCGGCGGCACCACCCTGCAGGCGGAAGAGGGCGGCGTCTCCGGCGGTGCCCAGCGGGTCGATCAGTGGGTGGACCTGAACAACGACGACACGGTCCACGGCAGGGCCTACATCGCCCTCAACCAACCCGGCGCCCGCCTCACCTTGAGCGGCGTGGACGGCGGCTCTGGCGGTCCAGGAGCCCTGGAGATCCGCTACAGCTCCGCCAATCTGGTCGATCTCGACATCTCGGTCAACGGCACGCCCTACGCCCTCCCCGCCCCGCCCACCGGCAACGAGCCGAGCTGGCGACATACCCACTGGCAAGTCCTACGTCTCGAAGGAATCCAGTGGAGCGCCGGCGCCGGAAATACCCTTGAGATCGCCGCCGCGTCGAGCTTCCCGAACTTGAGCCTCGACGACGTACTGATTTCGGCCGCCGACGACCGCGCCGCCGCCCAGCCTCACCGCCGCGCCGGCGCCCTGCCGGCGGCGGAGATCGACGCCCTGCTGGCCTACCTCCGGCAGCTCGACCGCCGCCCCGAAGACCATCCGGCGGCCGAGATCTTCACCGACGGCTTCGAAACCGGCAACACGGCCGCCTGGTCGCAGACGGTGCCGTAAAAGGAGGGAAAATGGCTCTGAAATCCAGCGCAGCTTCCGAGGGCCACGAAGCGGACTCCTCTCGCGCCCGCACTTGGCTCGCCCGCGCTCTTTACGGCGCGGTAACCCTGGTGATCGCCTCGGCCTTCCTGATCGAGATCCTGTCCGGCGACTGCCCGGTACCTTAGACCGGCCGCTACACCAGCTCCGCGTCCGTCACCACCTCCACCAAGCTCGGCCCATCGTGGGCAATGGCCTCGGCAAGGGCGGCGTCAAGGTCGCCGGCGGCGGTGACGCGAATGCCCTTGGCGCCGCAGAGTTCAGCGTAGGCGGCGAAATCGGGGTTGACGAGGGAAGTCTGCCATACGTCCCAATCGCCGGCCCGCTGCTCTTTGCTGATCTTGCCCAGCTCGCAGTTGTTGAGCAGGACGTGGGTGATGTTCATGCCGTACTTGACGGCGGTGGTGATCTCCGCCAGGTACTGGCCGAAACCGCCGTCGCCGGAGACGGAGACCACCTTGCGGCCGGCAAAGGGAGTGCCCCTCTCCCGGGTGGCCGCCCAGGCGCCCATCGCCGCCGGGAAGGAGAATCCGATGGAGCCCAGATAGCCGGACATCAACACCGCCTGACGCCGACACTCGAAGTAGCGTCCAAAGGAGTAGGTGTTGTTGCCGACGTCCACCGCCAGGATGGCGTCCGCCGGAACCTGGCGATTCATGGCCGCGAAGACGGCAGCGGAATGGACTCCGGAGGATCCGTTGTCGCCACCGCCCTCGGCCTCCCGGCGATCCTTCTCGCGCCGCCAGATGGCCCAACGCTCGGCGATTTCCGAGCGCGGGTTCTCGCCCTCCGAGCGTTCCGGCAGGCGGTGGAGGAGCGTTTTCGCGGTCACCCCGATCTCGCCCCACACCGGCACCTTCACGGCGTGGAACTTGCCCAGGATCATCGGATCCCAGTCCACCTGCACAATCGGCCGCTTGGGGGTGATGCCGGTGTGGTTCGAGAAGCTGGCGCCGAACACCAGCAGGGCGTCGGACTCGTTCATGAAGTACGAGGCGATGGGGGTACCGCTCCTCCCCAGGACGCCACAGCCGAGCGGGTGATCGTCAGGGATCTGCCCCTTGGCCTTGAAGGTGGTAAGGACCGGCGCATCGAGGGCCTCCGCCAGGGCGATCACCTCGTCCATTTGGAAGCGAGCGCCATGGCCGACGATCACCACCGGGCGCCGACTGCCGGAGATCACCGCCAGAGCCTGCTCCACCGCTTCCTCCGGCGGCGCGATGCGCCGCTCCGGTAGGCGGCCCTGCGGCCCGCCGGCTTTGGCCCTGCCGGCCGGCAGCACCTGCACTTCGTCCGGAAAGATCAGGTGGGACACGCCGCGGTTCAAGATGGCACTCTTCAAGGCCAGGTTGATCAGCTCTGCCGGCTTCGAGTCGTGCAGCACCGGCTGGCTCCACTGGGCGACGCCACCGAAGGCCGCCGCCAGGTCGATCTCCTGGAAGGCGCCGGGGCCGAGCACCTGGGTGTTGACCTGGCCGGTGAGGGCGAGCACCGGCGAGCGGTCGACGTGGGCATCCCACAGGCCGGTGAGGAGGTTGGTGGCGCCGGGACCGGCGATGGCGAAGCAGGCCGCCGGGCGGCCGGTGAGCTTGCCGTAAGCGGAAGCGGCGAAGGAGGCGGCCCCCTCGTGGCGGATGCCGTAAAAGGTGACCCTGCCGGCCTTTTCCTGACGCCGCAACGCGTCCGCCAGGCCGAGGTTCGAGTGGCCGACCATGCCCCACACTTGGCGCACTCCCCAGTTGACCATCGTCTCGGCCATCACGTCCGTCACGGTGGGCTCGTGAGGCGCTTCTTCCTCCAGGCGAACGTAAACGCCGTCGTGCCGCACCTCCACCGGAAAGGTCTCGACGCCGTCGTCGAAGCCCGGCGCCTTGCCGGTGAGCGGATCGTAGTCCCAGCCGTGCCAGGGGCAGCGCAGCACGCCCTTTTCGATCGACCCCTCCCCCAGCGGACCGCCCTGGTGGGGGCAACGGTTGTCGAGGGCGGCGAAGCTGCCCTGGTGGTGGGTCATGCACAGGGTGCGGTGGGCGCAGGTGACGGACTTGACCCGCCCCTCCGGCAGCTCCTCCAGCGCCAGCACCCTGAACCATCCCGCGCCAGACGTCATTTCGTCGGCCAAAGGCCGATGCATCCCGCGGTCGCCTTCCGTTTCACTCATCGTCCACTTCCTCTCAGCTCACGGGCAAGACGCCGCCATAGCGAACGCCGCTCAAATAGGCCATGTCCCGCTGCCAGGTGGTCAAATCTTCGCGCCGGAACTGCGCCAGATGGTCGTGGCCGCAGGCCCGAGCCAGTACCTGCATCAGCTCAACGCTCGCTCGGAAGAAGCGCTCTAGCCGCTGGGCGGCGATGGCGATGTCGAGGCGCGCCCGCAGGTGCTCCTTCTGGGTGGCGATGCCCACCGGGCAGTTGTTGGTGTGGCAGGCGCGCATGGCGAGGCAGCCCAAGGCCTGGATCGCCGAATTGGAGAGGGCCACGCCGTCCGCCCCCAGGGCCAGGGCCTTCGCGAAGTCCGCCGGGGTGCGCAGGCCGCCGGTGATGATCAAGGTGACGTCGCGGCTCGCCCCGCGCCGGTCCAGATGTTGCCGGGCGCGCGCCAGGGCGGGGATGGTGGGCACCGAGATGTTGTCCCGGAACAACCGCGGCGCGGCGCCGGTACCGCCACCGCGGCCATCGAGAATCACATAGTCCACGCCGATCGCGAGGGCCGCGTCGAGGTCGTCTTCGATGTGCTGGGCGGAGAGCTTGAAGCCGATGGGGATGCCGCCGGTCGCCTCACGCACCTCCCCGGCAAAGCGCCGAAAATCGTCCACCTGCTCCCAGTCCGGGAAACGGGCCGGCGAAATGGCCGATTCGCCTTCCTCGAGTTCCCGCACTTCGGCGATCTTGCCCTTGACTTTCTCTCCCGGCAGGTGCCCACCGGTGCCGGTCTTCGCTCCTTGGCCGCCCTTGAAGTGGAAGGCCTGGACGCGCGCCAGCTTGTCCATCGAGAAGCCGAAGCGGGCGGAGGCCAGCTCGTAGAAGTAGCGGCTGCAGGCCTCCTGCTCCTCCGGCAGCATGCCGCCCTCACCGGAGCAAATGCCGGTACCGGCGCGCTCGGCGCCGGCGGCGAGGGCGACCTTCGCCTCTTCCGACAGGGCACCAAAACTCATGTCCGAAACGAATAGCGGGATCTCCAGGCGCAGCGGCTTGGAGGCCCGTGGGCCGATGACCAGCTCGGTGCCGACCTCGGCGTCGTCGAGTTTGGGCACCCGGGCGAGTTGCCCGGTGACGAACTGGAGGTCGTCCCAGCGCGGAAGTTCCGGTGCGGGTACCCCCATCGCCGCCACTGGGCCGTGATGGCCGACCTTCGACAGGCCGTCCCGGGCCAGTTGGTGGATCAACGAGGTGTGGGGCTCGTCCTTCGTGCCGTGGTGGTCCTGGTAAAGCCCCTGGTAGGCATCGCGATCCCAGGCCTGCGGGTGCTCCTCCTCCCAGGCGTTGATTTCGTCCTCGTCCACCCATACAGTGCCGTCCTCCACCCAAGAGGAGAACTTCCGAAGGGCCTCGGCATTGTCGTAGGCGCTGACCCCGGAGTCGAGCCGATAGTCCCAGTTGTGGACGCCGCAAATCAGGTCCTCGCCTTCCACCCGGCCATCCGCCAGCAGGGCGCCACGGTGAATGCAGCGGCCGTAGAGAACCGACGCCCGGTCGTCCCAACGCACCACCACCAGATCGACGTTGCCGACCAGCGCGTAGGCCGGCTGGCGATCGGACAACTCCTCCCACTCAGCGACTTTGACTTTCTTCATGACCTCACCCTCGAAAGACCTGCGGCACTCCGTCGCAGCACTTGAGAATCCCGCGCGGCCCACAAATCGACCCGCGGCCTCCGGCTTGTCTCCGGAAGGGCCGGCGGGGCGGATTGGTGACTTCCGATTACGGACTTGACAGGACGGTACTACAGCACTCGCGCGGCAACCAAACCGGTTCCGCTAGGGGATGGCGGCAGGGCGGTCCGTCGGCGTAGGCCATGGACACCCGCTGCGCCCCGACCTCGACCACCGTCAGGCTGACGGTGCGGGCATCGGGCCGGTGCATGCAGGGAGAGGCCGGTCCGCGCTCGGGCGCATGGCGGGTCATGAAGGCCAGAGCATCGGCCCGCGTCCCGCCGGTTGCCAGGGAAGAGGCACGCCACAGTTCCTCCCGCGTCCCTTCGACGGAACCCTCGTCCCAGGAGGACGAGCTGAGCAGCGGCGGATCCGGCGCCCACCGCCGGATGAATTCGAGACCGTCCGAGCGAAAAGCCCGCGCCTCTCCCGCCGGATCGAGTACCAGCAGGGTGAAGGGCCGGTAGCGACGTGGATCGGCGTGCTCCGCCACCCTCTCGAACCGGTCGATGGCGGCCAGGCCGGTGACCAAGAGGCCTCGGCTGGAGCGCTCGGCCGCATCGACGAGCGGGGCGCTGGCCCAAAAATTGAGCAAGCACACGGTCCAACCGGTTTCGCTGGCGACGATCCAGCTCCCTCCGCCTTCGGGATCCCGCGGCGCCAGGTAGCGCACCCCATCGCCTACCGCCGGGGCCGGCGGCAGGGCGGCGACTCGGCTGCGCCGCTCGTCGCGGTTGAAGTACAGGGCATAGCCACCGGGGCGGGAGGTCCAAGTCACCGTACACATCGCGCGCTAGATCTTACCGTCCGGCGAGCATCATCGGGCCGTGCCAAAACGGCGAAACCGATGTCGGAGGAGGTGCGTAGCTTGTGCTGGATCAACGGCCGCCGTGTGCTAGGGTTTTGCCGGGAAACTATTGATTTCTGAAGTTTCTTTGTGGGCCGCCGGCCTTCTCCGGAGGCGGTAATCGCCGAATGATATTTGTGACCTCAAGAATCTGAACTTGTCGATCTTGCAGCACCACCGGATAGCCATTCAGCTCACGGCGTGGCACATCACTCGCCGGGGGCGCGGCCGATGATCGCGGTAGCCGGCGCGCTGGTCTGGCTGGTCTCGATCTACGCCCTGGTCGGTCTGATCTTCGCCATCGCCTTCGTGCTGCGCGGCGTCTCGCGCATCGACCCGGCGGCAGACGGCGGCAGTTGGGGATTTCGGCTGGTCATTCTGCCGGGAGTGGTGGCGTTTTGGCCGTACCTGGCCTGGCGCTGGGTCCGAGGAACCCCACCGCCGCAGGAATCGAGCGCTCATCTGTGCGACGAACCGGCGACCAGCGGATGGCGCCAGGCCAACTCATGATCCGCTCGCTGCGCCGCCGTCACCGCTGGATGTGGATCGCCCTGGCCGTTGCCCTGCCGCTTCTTTTCGTACTGGCCCTGGCCGCCCGACCGGAGTTTCCGCTTACCGCCCACGCGCCCGCCACGGCGGCTCCCCCGCCGACGACAAGCGATGACGACCTGTTCCCGGATCACCCGCTGAGCGCCCGACTCGGCGCCGGCCCCGGCGGCCCTCGGCTGTGGGTGGATCGGCCGCCGGGCCGCAGCGTCGAGGGTCCGGATCTGCTGCTCTACTGGAGTGTCCGCGGAGGGTCCGGCGACGGCACCCGGCTACCGGCGGACGCCCGGCTCCTCGGCCCCTTGACGGCCGGCAGATCGACCTTCGACTTGCCCACAGCCAACGCCGGGGAACTGGTGGTCTACAGCCTCGGTCACCACCGGGTGGTCGTCCGTTCGTCGCTGGATCGCCCGGCGAACGGAGGTGACCGATGAGCCACGCCTACCGGGC
The DNA here is from genome assembly GCA_039030395.1 of Acidobacteriota bacterium. NCBI lineage: Bacteria > Pseudomonadati > Acidobacteriota > Acidobacteriota bacterium. The sequence goes on along the minus strand of JBCCEF010000005.1, from coordinate 89,978 downwards.
CGTCGGCTGGAATCGCCAGAAACGGATTTACGACTTCACCCTGGCCGGCGGTGTGGCCCTCTACCTGGTGCTGTTCGTGGCCGTCAGCGCGGCCTTGAAGCCCGAGGCGACGATCGAAACCCTGCTCATCCGAGCCTTCGGCACTGGCGCCTTTCTTTTGCTCCACCTGATTCTGGCGATCGGCCCGTTGAGCCGCCTCGACCGCCGTTTTCTGCCGCTGCTCTACAACCGCCGCCATCTGGGGGTGACGATGTTCCTCCTGGCCCTCGGCCACGGCGGCTTCTCGATCGTTCAGTTCCACGCCCTGGGCGACCTGCATCCGCTGGTGAGCGTGCTGGTGAGCAACGGTCGCTACGACAGCTTGGCTCAGTTTCCCTTCCAGGCGTTGGGCTTGGCGGCCCTTCTGATCCTCTTCCTGATGGCCGCCACTAGCCACGACTTCTGGCTCGCAAACTTGACGCCGCCGGCGTGGAAGGCCCTGCACATGCTGGTGTACGTGGCCTACGGCTTGGTGGTGATGCACGTCGCCTTGGGTGTGCTGCAGGCGGAGACGCAACCGCTCTTCCCGATCGCCCTGGGGGTGGGGATGGCCACCCTGCTGACGCTGCACCTGCTGGCCGGCTGGCGGGAGCGGGCGAGGGATGACGAACTCACCGCCGGCGATGGCGCCATGGTGGAGGTCTGCCGGGCCTCGGAGATCGCGGAGAAGCGCGCCCGGGTGGTCACCGTGGCCGGCGAACGCGTTGCGGTGTTTCGCTACGACGGTAAGATTTCGGCCATTTCCAACGTGTGTCGTCATCAAAACGGTCCGCTCGGAGAAGGTCGGATTCTCGACGGTTGCGTGACCTGTCCCTGGCACGGTTTTCAGTACGACCCGGCCACCGGCGCTTCGCCTCCGCCCTTCGACGAGAAGGTCGCCACCTTCGGTGTGCGGCTGGACGGAGACCGGGTGCTGGTGGATCCACGCCCCAACCCGCCGGGAACCCACGTCGAACCGGCTCGGCTGGTGGAGAGCTGAATGCCTGAGAACCCGCCGCCAGGCGACTTCTACATCGGCTACCGGAGCAAGGCTCCGGATGCCCTGGCTCGCTTCCTGAAAGCCCGCGTGCTGGTACTCCTGCTCGCCGCCGCCGGCTTCGCCGCGCTGCTGGCGGCAACCCAGGGGTCCTTCGATCCGGGAACCTTCGAATTCGGCGAGTATCAAACCCTTTCCGGCACCCTGCGCGAGCGGCCTGTTCCGCTGCTCGAAGTGGAACGGCCGGGGGGCGGGGAGCCTTCTCGCTATCCCCTCATTCCCTTCGGCAAGTCCGGCGCCGAAGCGGCCGTCGCCGGACTCGATGGCCGCGCCGTCACCCTCGAGGGAGCCTTCCTCTATCGTGAAAATCTCACTTTCGTGGAACTTTCCGGAGCGGGGATCGAGGCCACCGGCGAGGCCGAGCGGGCGGAAGCGGTGCCGCGCGACGGCGACCGCCCTACGCTGCGCGGCGAGATCGTCGACAGCAAGTGTTTTCTCGGCACCATGAAGCCCGGCCGGCGCAAGCCCCATCGCGCATGCGCTCAGTTGTGCATCCGGGGCGGCATGCCGCCTTTGTTCGTGCTCGAAGGAACCGATGGCTCGACCTTCAGCTACCTGCTGACCGGTCCGGAAGGCGAGGCCATCCATCAACAGATTCTCGACCGCGTGGCGGAGCCCGTGGAGATCACCGGCCAGATTCGTCGCCTGGGCGACCTATGGATCCTGGCGGCGGACCCGGGCGCCATTCGGCGACTGAAGGGATAGCACCATGCTGACGGAGAAAAAGGGCGGCCGCCCGCACAATGCTTACCCTCCCCATCCGGAGGGTCTGCCCACCGGCCTCATCCAGTACGGCAGCTACCGGGTGCGATTCGCCACCACCCAAGACGAACTCGACACCATCCTGCGGTTGCGCTATCGGGTGTTCAACCTGGAGCTCGGCGAAGGCCTGGAGGAATCGGACGCCACCGGCCGGGACGAAGATCCCTTCGATCGCCAGTGTCACCACCTGCTGGTCGAGCACGAACCGACCCACACCATCATCGGCACCTACCGCATTCAAACGGCGGCGATGGCGGAAAGCGGCGATGGTTTTTACTCGCACGGCGAGTTCGATCTCACCGCCCTGCCCCCGGCGGTGATGGATCGGGCGATCGAGATCGGCCGCGCCTGCATCTCCCGCGAGCACCGCAACCGGCAGGTGCTGTTTCTCCTGTGGAAGGGTCTCGCCCGCTACCTTTTGACCAACGACAAGCGTTTTCTCTTCGGCTGCTGCTCCCTGAACAGCCAGGACGGTGCCGAAGGACTCCGGGTGCTCCGCTACCTCGAACGGGAAGGGCACATGCACCCGGAGATCGAGATCCCGCCGCAGGCCGGTCTCGAATGCGACGAAGGCGTCGTAGCCCCCTCGGCGATGGAAGAGGCGGGCCCGGTGGATCTGCCGGCGCTGTTCAAAACGTATTTGCGGTACGGGTCGAAGGTCTGCGGAGCGCCGGCCATTGACCGCGCCTTTCGGACCATCGACTTCTTCGTGCTGTTCGATGTCCAGGGAATGGATCCGAGAACCTACCGCCTGTTTTTCGAAGGATGACCCACGGCCTGCCATCGGGCTTTTCTGGCGAGGCGGACCGATGCCATGTAGTCTTGCGTGTCGAATGTGAATTCTAAGGGGATGGGAAGAGAAGGATGACGGCGAACGAATCACACAAAGACCGCTCGCAGGCCGGCGACAGCCGGTGGATGACGGGCAACGTGGCCCTTCTTACCCAGGGCGAAGAACTCCTCGCGCAGATCGAGGACGAAGCCTACGTCGCCCCCCCCCCGGTGCCGATGGGAACCGTCGGCGGCCACCTGCGCCACTGCCTGGATTTCTATATGTGCTTCCTCGACGGCCTAGCGGAAGGTGAGATCGACTATGACGCGCGCCGTCGGGACGAGCGCATTCAGCAAGACCGCTCCTACGCCATGGGATTGATCGCCGCCCTCAAGGCCCGCCTGGAGGAACTGCCGGCGGACCTCGCCGAGCGCCCGGTACGGGTTTCCCTCGATCGCGCCTTCGAGGCGCCGGACGCCCCCCTCGGCCGCTCGACGGTGCGCCGCGAGCTCCAGTTCTTGTGCAGCCACACGACCCACCACTACGCCCTGATCGCCGCCCAGCTGCGCCTGCAGGGAATCGAGCCGACGAGCGACTTCGGCGTCGCACCCTCTACCCTTGAGCATGAACGGCGCCAGGGAACCGGCGTCCGACGCGTCTGAGCGAGACCTCCATGCGGCTCCGCCGCCGGTGGCTCGTCCTCGCCACCTACCTGATCCTGGTGGCCGCCTCCAGCGTCGTGCGCTGGCGAGCGGCGGTCGAAGCTCCGCCCCCCACTCTGCCGCGGGTACCGGTGGCGGCGGCCGGCGAAGTGGTGGAGATCGCCTGGCGGGAATGGGAAGCGAGCTCCACGCCTTCCGCCGGGGACGGATCGGATTCCCTGCCGCTGGTCCTGCTCCACGGTAGCCCCGGCAGCCACCACGACTTCGACCTTCTCGGCCCCACCTTGGCGGCCGACCGGCGGGTGGTCGCCCCGGACCTGCCGGGGTTCGGAGATTCCGAGAAGAAACTGGCGGACTACTCGATCGTCACCCAAGGCGAGGCGGTGCTCGGCCTCCTCGATCACCTGGCCTTGGAGAAGGTCCACCTGGTGGGTTTCAGCATGGGCGGCGGCAGCGCCCTCGAAATCTGGCGCAGCGCTCCGGAGCGGGTGGCCTCGATCACTCTGATGGGAGCGATCGGGGTACAGGAGCTGGAGTTGCTCGGCGACTATCACCTCAACCACGCGGTCCACGGCCTGCAGGTGGTGGCGATTCAGGCGGCCCGTCACCTGCTACCCCACTTCGGCCTGCTCGACCGCTTCCCCCTCGGCTACGAATACGCCCGCAACTTCTACGACACAGACCAGCGCCCCCTGCGGGCGGCCCTCAAGACCCTGACCGTTCCCACCCTGATCGTCCACGGGCGACGCGATCCGCTGGTGCGGCCGGAAGTCGCCACCGAGCACCATCGCCTGGTACCCCACAGCGAAATGGAAATGCTCGACGCCAGCCACTTCTTCGTCTTCACCGGTCGGCCGGACGTGGCGCCCCGCATCGGCGAATTTCTCGGCCGGGTGGATGCCGGCACCGCCGCCACCGACGACGACGCTTCGCCCGTGCGCCGGGCGCGCGCCAACGAGCCCTTCGATCCCCGCGAGATCCCGCCGTGGACCGGCCTCACCCGCCTGGTGATCATGCTCCTCCTCGCCCTCGCCACTCTGGTCAGCGAAGACCTCACCACCCTCGGCGCCGGCCTGCTGGTGGCGGACGGGCGGCTGGGCTTTCTGCCGGCGGCGCTGGCCTGCTTCACCGGCATCTACATCGGCGACCTTCTGCTGTTCGCGGCGGGGCGCTTCCTCGGCCGGCCGGCCCTGGCCCTACCGCCGCTCCGCTGGTGGATCTCCGAGCGGGATGTCGAGCGCAGCTCCGCCTGGTTCGAGCGGCGGGGAGCAGCGGTGATCTTCTTGAGCCGCTTCCTCCCCGGCGCCCGGCTCCCCACCTATTTCGCCGCCGGTGCCCTGCGCACCCGGTTCTGGTTCTTCGCCGGTTACTTCTTCCTGGCGGTGGCGATCTGGACTCCCCTGCTGATCGCCCTCTCGGCCACCGTCGGCCAGGCCGCCCTGGAGCGCATCGGCCGCGGTATCTGGCCGGCGCTTCTCCTCCTTTTGGCCGGTATGATCCTCCTGCGCAAGCTGCTGCTGCCGATCGCCACCTGGTCCGGACGGCGCCGGCTGCTCGGCGCCTGGCGCCGCTGGACTCGCTGGGAGTTCTGGCCACCCTGGCTGTTCTATCCGCCGATCGTCCTCTACGTCCTGTGGTTGGGAATCAAGCACCGCGGCCTGGCCGTCTTCACCGCCGCCAACCCCGCCATCCCCACCGGTGGCTTCATCGGCGAGTCGAAGGCTCAGATCCTCGCGGGGCTGGCCGGCGCCGGCGACGCCCTGCCCGCCTGGCGCCGGCTGCCCGCGGCCCTTCCCTTCGCCGAACGGGAACGGGCGGTGCGGGCTTTCCTGGAGGACCACGACCTCCGCCTGCCGGTGGTCCTCAAGCCGGACGCCGGCCAGCGCGGCGCCGGCGTCGCCGTGGTGCGATCAGCAGAGGAACTGCGCGTCTACCTCACCGAAGCCACCGGCGACCTAGTGGTGCAGGAATATGTGCCGGGCGAGGAGATCGGCGCGTTCTACGTGCGACGACCGGACGAGCCCGAGGGCTTCCTCTTCGCCATCACCGAGAAGCGCATGCCGGCGGTCACCGGTGACGGCCATGCGACTTTGGAGCGCCTGATCCTGGCGGACCCACGAGCCGTCGCCATGGCCGATCACTACCTGGAATTGCACCGCGCCGAGCTGGACCGCATCCCAGCAGCCGGCGAGCGGAACCCGCTGGTCGAACTGGGCACCCACTGCCGCGGCGCCATCTTCCTCGACGGCGAGCGCCTCAAGACAGCCGCCCTCGAGCGAGAGATCGACCGCATCAGCCGAACCTTCGAAGGCTTTCATTTCGGCCGCTACGACTTGCGGGCGGAGAGCTTCGAAGCCTTTGCCGCCGGCGGCCCCTTGCGGGTCATCGAACTGAACGGCGTAACCTCCGAAGCGACCAACATCTACGACCCCCGGTACTCCGTTTTCCAAGGCTGGAAAATCCTCCGCCAACAGTGGCGCCTGGCGTTCGAAATCGGAGCGGCCAACCGAGACTGCGGCCACGCTCCGGCGACTGTCGGAGACCTCTGGAAAGCACTTCGAGAGTACCGGCGCGGCCTCAAGTGAATCTTCTTCTTCGTTGAGAAGCGGCGAAGCGGGGGGAAGGCCACCCAGGACCGCGCGGGGCTTTACGATTTTGGCGGCCAGGCCCCGCGCTGCGCGCCGCGAGCGCAAACCCAGTTGCCCTCCACTAGTTGTACTGAACGCTCGCGTCGAGCTCCCGGGTGGCCTTCCCCCCGCTCCGCGTTGTGCCATCCCCTACCGAAAAATCGGCATCAACTTCTGAGGCCCACTCGCACCCAACAAGCCTGACGGACTGAAAAACGGACCGAACGAGTACCTGGGACCACACGGGTCCAAATACCGAGAATCCGAACTCTATTTGGGAATGGGGGAACTGGAGGGTGGTCGAGGGCGGGTCGACCGGGAGCTCTCCGCGAGCGCACGCACCGGCAGAGGGAGTCCAACATCGGTCTGCGCTCGCGGAGCGCAGGGCAGATCCATCAAAGTTCAAGCAGCCCCACGCGGTCCCGGACGGCCCGCCCTCGACCACCCGGCCATCAACTATCCGCTGACGAGAACCAATCCACCGGCACGGCGAAAAGGCTCCGCGATCTCCGCCAAGGCACGGCCGTCCACCGGATGGCGCAAACATGGCTCGAGATCCGCCAAGGGAACGGCCAGGTGGGCATAGCGCAGGACCTCCGGATCCGGAATTCGCAGACGCTTGGATCGATCGTCGATCACCCGGTCCCCGAAGAACGCGATATCCAGATCGATCGTCCGCGGAGCGTTGCGATCGTCACAGCGCACCCGGCCGAAATCGGCTTCGAGAGGCCGAAGCACATCGAACTTCAGTTTTTCCGGAGAGAGCCGAGTACGGAAACAGACGGCCGCATTGTGAAACTCGGGGCCGGACGTCCCAACCGGTTGGGAGGAGTACACCGGCGAAACCGCAAGATCCGGGAATCGTTGCCGCAGCCGCAAGATCGTCGTCGGCAGGTAGCGCTCCGGCTCGATGTTCGAGCCGAGGGCGACCAAGACCTTCTCGCCGCCCGCCGAGAGTACGGTCTTTTCGCGGGCTCCGCCGCCGGTCAAGGACTCACGATCCGAAGTCTTCCCGATGGCGCTCGATCTCCACCCCCACGGAGCGCGCAAAGCGCAGAGCACCGGGTTTCTCGATCCTCACCCGGGCCGCTTCGGCGCCGTGGTCCACCACGCAGATGCGGGCCACCTCCGCCACCAGGGTCTCGACCAGCAGATGCGAAGAATCCTCGACATAGGCAATCACCGCCTTGGCGAGGGTGCGGTAGTTGAGGGTGTGCGCGACATCGTCGTCGCGGCCGGCACGGCGGGTGTCGAAGGTCAGCTCGAGGTTGATCAGAATGTCCTGCTTTTTGACCCGTTCCCAATCGTTGAGACCGAGGATCCCGCGCACCAGCAGGTCGTTGATGAAAATCTTGTCTTGCGCCACGCCATCCCCCTCACCGTCGGTTGGTGATCGACGGAACGGTCAATGATTCACCGGACCCGCCAACAGCTCGCCGCCGTCGACGGGAAGCACATGGCCGGTGACGAAGTCGTTTTCCACCAAGAAGACCACCGCCTCACCGAGCCGCCGCGGATCCCCGGAGCGCTGGAGAGGCACCCCGTGTGCCATCGCTTCCCAGGCATCGCTCTCCTCGTCCATCCCCGGCGGCGGCAAGATCAGGCCCGGAATCAGCGCGTTCACCCGCACCGCCGGCGCCAACTCGCGGGCCGCCAGTCGGGTCCAGTGCACCAAGCCGGCCTTGCTCACCCCATGGTGAGCATACTCGCGCCAGGCCGCAACGCCGCTCAGGTCGGAGACATTGATCACCGCCGCCGGCTGGTCCGCCGGCCGATCCACTTCGGCCATCCGCGCAACCGCCGCTTGGGTGAGAAAGAACGGCGCCCGCAAATTGACCGCCATCACCCGCTCCCAGGCATCCGGGGTGATTTCCGCGAAAGGAGCACTCTCGAAGCTCGCCGCGCTGTTGACCAGCACGTCGAGGCGCCCGAAGCGCCCGACCACCGCATCGATCAGCTCCCGCGGCGCCTCCCGCTCGGCCAGATCCGCCTGAAAGGGCTCTACCCGCACCCCCAACGCCGCGATCTCTTCCACGGTACGGCGGGCGGCATCGCGGGAACCACCGTAGTGCACGGCGATATTCGCTCCGCGGCGCGCCAGCGCCAACGCGAAGACCTTGCCCAAGCGGTGGGCGGCTCCGGTCACCAGCGCAGTCTTGTCCGTCAAATCCATCGCATCCCCCTTGGGGACCCATGATCCACGGCAGGGCCTAGCGAGTCAAACAACCGCTGTATCCTCTTTTTGCCCGATTCTCTCCCTCATAGGACTGAGGGGACACCTGCAACCATCCGGTCGGAGCAGTCAATCTGTGTTTATATGATAATATTTATTATAATTAAATAAAATAAAGTGATCGATAGGCCCAGGGGAACTTGTGGTCTAATATATCCATATTGCGAAACACTAGAATCTTCGAACGCTCTCAGGTGCTCCCCCGGAGTGCCATGGGCTGCTAGATGACTGAAAAGCGATTCCAGGGTCGAGGCGGCCCCTTTACTCGCTACGTTGAGATCTGTAACGAGCGTGCCCCTTCCGCGACCGAAGTGCATGGGGCGATGGTGGCACTGCGCACTGCCCTGTGGAGCGCACTGCGACGCCGAGGACTGACCCAGGCCCGACCGTCCTACCTCGGCATCGTCGGGCATCCGACCTGGAACCGGCAGGCGGTGAAGGAGCTCGCAGCCAAGGCCTTTAGCTATATCTTCGTCCACCGCATGGAGGCACTACAGAGGCAACTCCAGGTCAAGCCGGATCTTTCGGGACTGGTCCACAAGAATATCGGCCATTTTCTCTTCGAACTTCAGCGGAAACACGATCCGATCGGCTACCGCTTATTCGACATTCTGCGCGGCGCCGTCAGAGAATGCCTGGACAGCGGTGCCCTCGAGACCCCCAAAGCGACAACCCGGGTCAGCGCCGACACGCTGCTGATTCCGCAACGGCCGGGAGTTCCCTCCCCGGGATTCTCGCTGGCCTCCGAAGTCGCTACCTGGAACGACGAACTGTTGACCGCTTTCGTCGTCGGCCGCGGTCAGCGCAAGACCGCAGCGGTGAATTTCCTCTGTCGCCGCCTCGCGGAACTGCCGGTCGACAGGTTTACCCTGGGAGACGTGCTCGGACCCCTGAAAACGGACGCTCGGCAGCGCTGGAGTCGCATGATCAGTGACTCGAAGGCTCTTCAAAGCACTCTCGAAGGGGTGACCGATCGGACCCTTTCGGACCCCCTCGCAGACGATCGCTTTGAACGTTTCGTAGACTGCGTAACAGAATGGATCGCGCGAGACGGCGGCGACGAAGCTCAAAAGGCGGACCTGCTCGACCTCTGGCGCATCCACAGTGCCTGGGCAGGAGGGGACCTCCCGGTAGGCTGGAGAGGCTCCCCGGAACGTCCACCGAGCCAGCGGAGGCTGGCGGAAATGCTCGGGATACACCGGGATCGGGTGAAGCGGCTGATCCAGATTCTGCAACGCTTCGCGGAGTCGTGCAGAGAATAAAAAGAAGTTTATGAAATCTGAAAGTTAAACGACGATTCTTAAAAAAGACGCTCTATAGAACGATGGCCGACGACTCATCTCTGCTGGAACGGCTGGCGCAAGAAAGCCGCTCAGCGGCTCTCGCCGCTCGAAGCGCCCTGCCCGATCCACAGGGGTCGCCGAAGCCGGGGGCCATTTGGGCGCTTGCCTCGGTCGACAGTTTCTTCGTATTGATCCAGCGAGATCCGGTGGACGCGGATCGCTTCCTGGCGGTGCCGGCGGATCACCGCCGGCAGGTCGGTAGCCGCGACGTGCCCTGCCCGCCGACGGAAGGTCAGGCCCCGCTGGTGCTGCGCTGCGCCGTGCCTCTGTGGTTGGATCGGCGTCAGCTCAGCGAAGGGCAGGGGGTCGGCCAAATCGACGACATCAGGCGCGGGCAAGCCCTGGAAGTTCTCCACGGTGCGGACTCGGAGCACCCCGAACGGCTCGACATCGACGAGGAAACGGCCTACCGGGACTGGATCCGCGAGGGTCCGGACGCCGACCGCGAACGCCTCCTGGCACGAGCCCGGAGGCGGACCCGCCTGCCGCTAGCCGCCGCCCTGGCGGGGCTCGTCGCCCTCGGCGCCTGGGTGGTCTCGTTGCAATTGAGGAGCGATCCCACGACGGAAATCGCTCTGACCGATACCGGTCCCGAGATTCTGATCGGAGACAACCTGCGCGGGATCGGGGACTTCCCTCTCCCCCGCCAATCGTTGTGGCACGTCACTCTGTACTGGAGTGCCGATGCGCCGACCTTCCCGACCTATCGAGTCGAACTGGTCGATGCGAGCGGTCAAAGGGTGGCACAGATCGAGATTCCCGACGAGAACCCCCAGAACACCGGAGTCTCCTTTCCCACCGAAGATCTGCGTCCCGGCTTTCACAAGCTGCGGGTCCTCGGCGTCAAAGGCAACGAGGAGGAACTGCTGACCGAGCATTCCTTCCGCTTCGGGATGCCGCGCGGCCCCTGATCGACGTCACCGACGTGGTATTCTCCTGGCTCCTGCCAGCGAAATTCCGGTCTGCCGATCCGTGACAACCGAATCCATCTACCGCGTGGTCTTCCACAACCAGGGCAACGTTTACGAGGTGTATGCCCGGCACGTTTCCCAGGGCGGCCTGTACGGGTTCGTCGAGGTCGAGGAGTTGCTGTTCGGAGAACGCTCTTCGGTGGTGCTGGATCCGTCCGAAGAGAAGCTCAAGACGGAGTTCGACGGCGTGCGGCGATTTCACGTTCCGATGCACGCGGTCATCCGCATCGACGAAGTCGAGCGCAAGGGCACCTCGCGTATCACCCGGGCGGAGAGTGACGGCGGCGAGGTCACACCCTTTCCGGTGGTCATCCCGCCGGCGCCGAAGCCCTCCAAGAGCTAGCAGATTGCTGAGAAAGGGCTTCGCCTTGTCCTTTCAGCGGCTCTGCCGGCGGTTGTTTTCAGGGCCCCTCCCTGCCGCCTAAAACACGGCTGCCGCGAAGGACCCGTCGCCGGCCCCTTCGCCTGATAGGCTGCCCGCCGATGTCCTCTCCATGGCAGGGGGTGCGCGCCGCCTTTCATCGGCCCGACACTCGGATCTACCGGATCGTCCAGGGCGCCATCTGGGTGTTGATCGCGCTGTCCATCGGGCTCTTGGTAGTGGAGGTTCTGGCCTTCCCCAAAAACGCATCGCTGGTCTACGTCGACCGACTGGTACTGCTCGTCTTCGCCGTGGAACTGGTGCTCCGGGTCGCCAGCTTCCGGCCCGCGGGGGTCGACTTTTTCGACCGAGGGTTTGTCGGCCGGCTGCGGGCCCATCTCTTCGGGCGCCTGCGCTACATGATGCGGCCGCTGATCCTGGTGGACATCTTGACCGTGGCGGCGCTGGTTCCGGCCCTGCGCGGGCTGCGCGTCCTGCGGCTCTTTCGGCTGTTTCGGACCTCACGCATCTTTCGCTACAAAAACCCCTTCGGGGGCCTGGAACGGGCCTTTCGGGACAATCTTCTGCTGTTCGCCTTCGCCTTTTCCATCCTAGGCGTGTCCGTGCTGGTCGGAGGCCTTTCCCTCTATCTCGTCGAGGCCGACCTCAACAAGAATCTCAGGAGCGTGGGCGACGGCATCTGGTGGGCGCTGGTGACCCTCACCACGGTGGGATTCGGTGACATCAGCCCGGTGACCAGTCTCGGCCGGGTGGTCGGCAGCGTGTTGATGATCGCGGGTATGTTCAACTTGGCCCTGTTCGCCGGTATCGTCGGGCGCACGCTGTTGACGTCGGTCTTCGGCATTCGGGAGGAGCAGTTTCGGATGAGCGGCTATATCGACCATTTGGTGATCTGCGGATACGACGCCGGCGCGGGCATGCTGCTCGACGCGGTGCGCCAGGAGTTCGACCCGAGTCAGGAAAACATTGTGCTGTTCGCGCGCGGTGAGCGCCCGGAGGATGTGCCGCCGGAGTTCATGTGGGTGGAGGGCAACCCCACCAAGGAAAGCGAACTGGGCAAGGTGCGCCTGACCCACGCTCGGGCGGCCCTGCTGGTCGCCTCCCGTGAGGTCACCCCACAGCACGCGGACGCCGCCACCATCTTGACGGCCTTCACCCTACGCCGCTTCCTGGCCCGCCAGGGGGTGGAGAACAGGCGCAAGCAACCGCTCTACATCGTCGCCGAAATTCTGGACGAGGAGAACGTCGAACACGCCCTGACGGCCGGCGCCGACGAGGTGATCGAAACGACCCGCCTAGGTTTCTCGCTGCTCTCCCACGCCATTGCCCAGCCGGGAACGGCGACGGTGTTGTCGCGAGTGGCGTCCATCGGCTCGCACAGCTTGTTTGTTGGATCCCTCAAGCCCCGCCTCGTTTGCCCCACCCCCTTCGATGAAGTGTCCCGGCGGATCAAGGAAGCCGGCGGCCTGCTGGTCGGGGTGCGGGCTCCAAACAGCGACGAGGACATCCTCAATCCTGCCGATGACTTCCTGGTGCACCCCGGATCGGACTACATTTACCTGGCCGAGAACCCGATCCTGAGCGGCGGATCCCGGGCGCGGAAACTCTCGTGACGGATTCCCTGATCCGCTGCGACTGGGCCGGCGATCTGCCCATCTACCAGCGCTACCACGACGAAGAATGGGGCGTGCCGCTGCACGATGACGCCCACCTGTTCGAGATGCTGATCCTCGAGGGCGCCCAGGCGGGTCTGTCGTGGATCACCATTCTCAAGCGACGCGAGGGCTATCGCGAGGCCTTCGATGGTTTCGACGCCGAGGTGATCGCCGGCTACGATCAGGCCAAAGTGGAAACGCTGCTCGAGGATACCCGCATCATCCGCAACCGCCTCAAGGTCCAGGGCACGGTAAAAAACGCCCGCGCCTACCTGGCCCTCCGTGAGGAACTGGGCTCCTTCGATGACTTCCTGTGGGACTTCGTCGGTGGCGAGCCGAAGCAGAATCGCTGGCGCAGCCTCGCCGAGGTGCCGGTCGAGACCGTGGAGTCCAAGGCGCTGAGCAAAGCCCTCAAGAAGCGTGGCTTCACCTTCGTCGGCCCGACCATCTGCTATGCCTTCATGCAGGCGGTGGGGATGGTCAACGACCACACCACCGATTGCTTTCGCTTTCCTCAGCTAGCCGAATAAGAACGATCATGACCAAGCATCTGCTGGCGGCGGGCTTGCTCCTGAGCATCGCTTGCACCGGATCGGAACCTCGGCCGGCCGCAGCGGACCTCGGGATGCCGGAAGATCGCATGCCGATCGTCGAACGGCTGATCGAGACGCCACCGCCGCTTCCCTTCCATCCCCGTTCTCTGTACCGAACGGAAGGCGAGCGACGGTGGGATTTCTCCGCCGAACCGGATTCCCCCGGGAGTCGCTGGAAGGCTCCTCTTTCGGACCTCGAAGATCGCCGTATCGCCGCCGGCCGCCAGGTGCGAGCCTCCAGGGAGTACCAAACTATCGAAAGAGCGGTCCATTTCGACAGCTCCCGTTTCGACGCCTTCGAACTGTCGACGGGTCGCACCAAGGGTGCCGCCTTCACCCTGCAGTGGGCCGGCCTCGGGGAGAGGTTTTCGAGCGAACGCAGCCTGCGGGTGGCCTCCGGCGACATTGAGCGGCACCAGTTCCAGAGCGCGATCTTCGACCTGCGGGGCCACCCCGCGTGGCGCGGACGGATCCGCAAACTGCGCATCGCCATCGGCGCCCCGGCGCAACAGCGCATCCTGCTGCGCGAGTTGGTCGCCAATCGGGCAACGACGGATCCTGAAGCGCTCGCCTCGGCCCTCGGCCGCCCCTGGCTGGTCGATCTCGCCGGAGACGTGCGCTCCGCCTGGCTGGCGGTGCCGGACCTGCCGATCGAGCGGTCGGTGGCGGCGCTCCCGCCGGGCGCCCGGCTGCGCGGTTCGTGGTCCATACCGCAGGGATATCCCCCGGGCACCCTAGTAGAGATCTCCTGGCAGCCGGAAGGAGGACCCTCCGAAGTGCTCTCCGAGCACCCTCTGGGCGAGGGTGAGACGGACTCCTGGCAACCCTTTGAGATCGATCTCGACCGCTGGCAAGGCAAAGGCGGCAAAGTTTCCTTCCGGCTGACCGGCGCCCCCAGGGATGTCGTCGACGCCGCCGGACCGGCAGCCTGGGGCTCCCCGGAGATCTGGACCGCCGAAGCTCCGCGGCGACCACCGAACGTGGTGCTCATCTCGATCGACACCCTGCGGGCGGACCGCCTGTCGACCTACGGCTACCGCTTGCCCACCAGCCCACGCCTCGACGCCTGGGCGGCGCGTTCGGGCGTCGTCTTCGAGTACGCCATCGCCCAAGCGCCCTGGACCCTGCCGTCTCACTCGTCGATGCTCACCGGTCTCGATCCGTTCCGCCACGGCACCAACCATGACGCTCCTCTGGCGGCAGGAATCGAGACCCTGGCGGAGGCTCTGCGCCGCGGCGGCTATCGCACCCGAGCGGTGACCGCCGGCCGCTTCCTGACCCCGCAGTACGGCACCGCCCAGGGGTTCGACCGCTTCCAATACTTCGCCCCCGACAGCCCGGAGCAGCGGCCCCTGGAACTCGAGACCAACCTGGAGCGTGCCGTCGACGCCCTGGACGAAATGGCCGGCGAGCCGTTCTTTCTCTTCTTCCACACCTACGAGACCCACGCCCCCTACCGTCCACGGCAGCCGTGGTTCGAGCGCCTGCACGGCCAGCCGCCGCCGCGACCCGATGAACTGCGTCCGCCGGACAACGACGACGATCCGGATCCCGCGGCGCGGCGCGATCAGCCCTTCGGAGTTCCACGCCTGCGCCAGCAGGGAGGCGAGGAGGTCACCGCCGCGGCGAGCGACCTCTACGACGCCGGCATCGCCTACATGGACAACCTGGTGGGACAACTGCTCGATCGCGTCGACGATCTCGGCCCCACCGTCGTCGTCTTCACATCGGACCACGGTGAACTGTTCGGAGAACACGGCCTGGCCGGCCACGACAGCCTGTACGAAGAGAACCTCCGGGTGCCCTTGATCATTGCCGCTCCGGACGGCCTGGGTGCCGGCGATCGGGTGGTCGACCAGGTGCGCTCGGTGGACATCGTAGCGACGATCTTGGACCTCGTCGGCATCCGTCCGTCCCAGGACCTCGACGGGCGCACGCTGCGGCCCTATCTCGAGGGTCGGCGCCCGGCGGATTCGCCGCGCGCCTGGGCCTATGCTTCGCGCACCAACCGCGGCTTTGGCTTCCGCCAGCGCAACCGCCTGAAGGTGATCTACGACAACAGCGTGTGGTCGCCCACCGCCGGCAAAGCCAAGGCCTTCGACCTGCGCAAGGATCCTCGCGAGGAGCACCCTCTGCCAGCCCCGCCGGAGGCGCTCGAACTCATGCGGCAACGCTTCGAGGCCCTGCCCGGACTGTGGCTGACCCTGGAGAATCCGACCCAACGGATTTTCACCCTCGATATCCAGGGCCCGCTGGTCACCCCTGCCAGTTTCAAGTCCGTCGCCCTCGGCAACGCCAACATGAGCCAACCGGAAGCCGAAAGGGCTCGGATTGCCCTGCCCGGCAGCGGACGGACGGTGCTGCGGGTGGAGGTGGTGCCGCAGGGGGAGATGATCGTCCGGGCACTGGTCGACGGCAAGCCCCCGGCCGCTGACCGGCCCGGCGCAAGCTTTCGCCTGAACCCCTCGGCGATCGACGCCGCCACCTGGACCTGGCTGGAAGATCGCTGGCAAGCCGTCGACGCCACCGAGCCGGCGAACGGACCGACCTTCCGCGCCGAATGGGTCGGCGAGCGCCGGCAAGCCGATCGCGCCGTCTCCCAAGAGGACGAAGCTCTGCGAGAAGAGCTGAGAGCCCTGGGCTATATCGATTGATGCCCCCCTTGCTGAGGACCCTGCTGGCGGCGGCTCTGCTGCTGAGCCTCGGCTGTGGCGGAGGAGGCTACTCCCCGCGGACTTCCTACCAGATCGCCCAGCGATTGATCGAGGAACCGCCGGCTCGAGTCTTCCACTTGTCATCCCTCGAGCGCATCGAGCAGGTGCGATCCTGGGACTTCGCGAAGGATCGGGAATGGACGGCACCGCTGACGGATGTATCCGATCGCTTCGTGACGGCCGGCCGGACGCTGACGGCCTCCAAGAACTACCAATCCCTCGAGCGGCGGGTAGACCTGAGGGCCTCGGAGTTCGCCACCTTCGAACTGGTGACGGGCCGCACCAAGGGGGCCAGTTTCACCCTCCACTGGGCGCGGGACGGCGAAGGGTTCGCCCAGCCTCGCAGCCTTAGAGTGCCGGCGTCGGAGATCCCCCGGCAGCGCCGCCAGGTCGTGTTCTTCGACCTCCGTGAGCACCCGCTGTGGGAGGGGCGCATCCGCCGACTGCGCATCGGCATCGGGGCTCCCGCCCAGCGCAACGTGCTGCTCCGGCATCTGAAGGCGACCACCGCCTCCACCGATCCCGAATTGCTCGCCGCCACCCTCTCGCGCCCCTGGCAGTTGGATCTCGAAGGCGATACCCGCGCTTCCTGGCTCACCGTGCCGGACATTCCGGTGCAGCGACCCGTCGCCGCCCTCCCCCGAGGCGCCCGCTTGCGCTTCGCCTGGTCCGTGCCGCGGGAGTATCCGGAAACTTGCCGGATCGATCTCACCTGGCATCCGGAGGGAGAGCCGGCGCGCCGGCTCTTCGAACACCAGCTAGAAGCGAGCGAAGCCGGCCGCTGGAATCGCGCGGAGATCGACCTGGCGCCGGAAGCCGGCCGCGCCGGCAAGTTGGCCTTCACGGTCACCGGGGCATCGCCGGAACGGGTGCGCTCGGCTGGACTCGCCGCCTGGGCCTCGCCCGAGATCTTGCGGCCGCTGGCGGGCGATCGCCCGCCCAATGTGGTGCTGATCTCCATCGATACCCTGCGAGCGGACCGGCTGTCGAGCTACGGGTATCGCTTGCCGACCACGCCACGCCTCGACGCCTGGGCCGAACGCGCCGCCACCCTGTTCGAGAACACCATCGCTTCGGCCCCCTGGACCCTGCCGGGCCACGCATCGATGTTCACCGGCGTGAACGCCCTGCATCATGGAGCCAACCACGACGCACCGCTCGCCGGCCGCTACGAGACCCTCGCCGAATCCCTGCGCTCGGCGGGCTACCGAACCCGCGCCGTCACCGCCGCGGGCTTTCTGGTACCGCAGTACGGTACGGCCCAGGGCTTCGACCGCTTCGACTACTACCGCGCACCGCAACAGGAGGTCACCCCGGAGCTGGAAGTCAACCTAGGCCGCGCCTACGCGGCGTTGGACGAGATGGCTACCGAGCCCTTTTTCTTGTTCTTCCACACCTACGAGACCCACGCCCCCTACCGCCCGCGGCAACCCTGGTTCCAACAGCTCCACGGCTATCCCCCTCCGGGAACGGCGCGGCCGGAATTCGGTGTGCCGGAGGCCGAGGAGGGCTTCGTCGACCGGCGGGTGCCCGGGCGCCCCCTTGACGAATCGGCGACCGACGACCGGCCCTTCGGCGCCGACCGGCTGCGCACCGATGGGGGCGAAGATCTCGCTCGGATCTCCAGCGACCTCTACGACTCCTCCGTCGCCTACATGGACCACTACATCGGCGAGTTCATCGAGCGCATCGAAGCCCTGGGACCGGCGCTCATCGTGCTGACTTCGGATCACGGAGAGATGCTGGGAGAGCACGGCCTCGCCGGCCACGCCTACCTGTACGACGAAAACCTCAAGGTACCCCTGATCATCGCGGCGCCCAGCGGAGTCGGCGCCGGCCAGAAGATCGCCGCCCAGGCGCGCAGCGTCGATCTCGCCCCAACGGTGTTGGACCTCCTGGGCCTGCCTCGACCCGCCGGCCTCGACGGCCGGTCCCTCGCCCCCTCGATGCGCGGTGACCGGCCGGCGGGGCCAGAGCCCAAGGCCTGGAGCTACGCCGCCAACACCAACCGCGGCCTGTCCTTCCGCCTGCGCAACCGCCTCAAGGTGATCTACGACAACAGTGTATGGCCGCCGGTGGCGGGCGCGGCGCGGGCCTACGACCTGCGCCAGGATCCGAGCGAAGACTCGCCGACACCGCCGCCAGCGGAAGCCCTGGAAGAACTGCGGACGACCTTTTCCGAGCTGCCGGGCTTCTGGCTGACCCTGAACAACCCCACGGCCGCCCCTCTCCACCTGCGCCTCGAAGGGTCGATGATCACCACCAGCAGCCTCAAGTCCGTCGCCCTGAACGGCGCCGAACTCCGGCTGACGGAGCCCGAGGCCGCGAACATCCTCCTCCCCGCCGGCGGCCGCAGCCGCCTGCGGATGGAAGTGGTGCCGCAGGGCACCCTGCGGGTGACGACCCTCACCGGAGGTCCCAAGCGCGAAGCCCGCATCCATCCCCGCAACCTCGGCTCTTCCAACACCCTCACCTGGGCCTGGCAACGAGAACTGTGGCGTCCCCTCGACCCAGGCGAGAAGGCCGCCGGCGTGCCGACGATGCAAGCCGAGTGGGTCGGGGAAGAAAGCGCGCCGGACCGCACCATCTCAGACCAGGACGCGGAGCTGCGCGAGAACCTACGGGCCCTGGGCTACATCGACTAGCAGCTTGCTGAACAGGCGCTTCGCGCATGATTTCAGCTTCGCTGCTAGTCCTTCATTCCAGGGGGCTCGGCGCCCCCTCGCCTGCAAAAGCTCAGCTTTTCCAAGCTCACCCCTTCCTCAGCGGCTCCGCCGCTGCCTCGCCCTTCGCGCTCGGGCGCGGGCCCATCGGAGTGAAATCCGGTCCTAAACCGAGCGCGCCGGTTCGGTACGCACGGCGACCGCTTCCGGGCCGTCGATCCGATTGCTTTCCTTGATCTTGGCGGAAGGCTCTTTCAGGTTCCACACGACGCCGAACAGGGCGAGAAGGCGCAGGATGTAGTAGGTGATGTCGATCTCCCACCAGAAGAAGCCCTGGCGGGTGGAACTCTTGTAGTAGTGGTGGTTGTTGTGCCAGCCCTCGCCGAGGGTGATCAAGGCCATGATCCAGCTATTGCGGCTGTCGTCCTTGGTCTTGTAGCGGCGGCGGCCGATCATGTGCGTCAGGCTGTTGATAGCGAAGGTCGCGTGCCAGGTGATGACCGTCGAGATCAGGCCCCACACCAGCCACTCCCAGCCGCCGAAGGCCACCAGCAGGATACCGGCGACGATTCCCGGCACCAGGTGAAACTTGTTGAGCCAGACGAGTTCCGGGTACTGGGCGAGGTCGCGCACCCGGTCGTAGTCCGTGGCGTTGTGCTCGGTGGTCAGAATCCACCCGACATGGGCCCAAAGAAAGCCCTGCAGACCCGGCGAATGGAGGTCTCCGTGGCGATCCGAGTGGCGGTGATGGTGGCGATGGTGGGCGGCCCACCACAGCGGCCCCTTCTGCAGACTCAGAGTCCCGAGGAGCGCCAGGATGAACTGAAACGCCCGGCTGGTTTTGAAGGTGCGGTGCGAGAAGTAGCGGTGGAAGCCGGCGGTGATGGCGAACATGCGGATGAAGTACATGCCGAAGCAGAAAGCCACCAGACCCCAGGAAAACGGCAGCCAAAACGCCGCGATACAGGCGATGTGGACCAGAAAAAAGGGAATCGACTGCCAGGTCAGGTGCATTTTGGGATGTTCAGCCACGGGTTCGATCATCGCCGGATCCTTCCGTCTCGGAATGGGTCAGTGTTGCCGGTGTTGACACCTCGGCCTCATGCCGCGATGAAGTATGTCGGCGAGTACCGTCAAGCGCCGTCACGAGACCGTCATTTCCCTGTCAGTCCCTTGCCGGCCGACACCGTTTCCGGCATCGAGAGGGTGGTACCGGCCGCCGGCCGGGATAGCATCGCGGCGCAACACCGTCCCCGAGACTCGCCATGACCCGTCGCCGCACATCACACATCGTCACGGCCTATGTCCTGTCGCTGTTGATGGCCATCGGCTTGCTGGTTTTCTGGGTGATCTACATTGTGCGTTCCGGCACCCGCCTCGACGAGTTGGGCAGCCGCGTCGGGGTACCGACGGACAATTTCCACTGGTTTGTGCTCACCCTGGGCTGCGTCTTGTTCGCTCTCCTGATCGGCGGCCTGACCTATCAACTCGTCCAGGCCCTGGTGGCGCGGCGCTACTCCGCCAAGCAGGAGGAATTCATCTCCAACATCACCCACGAAATGAAATCGCCGCTGGCGGCCATCAAGGTGCACGCCCAAACCTTGCGCGACCAACCGAATCTCGACAGCGCGATGGCCGAACGCTCCCTCAAGCGCATCCTCCAGCAGTCCGATCGCATGGCCCACCTAGTGGACAACGTGCTGGAGAGCAGCCGCCTCCTGGCGCGGCGCGAGCCACCGCAACTGGAGCCTGTTCGCGTCCCGGCCTTCTTTGCGTCCTACTTCGAAGAGACCGTGGAACGCCTCGATCATCGCGGCGTGCGATTGGTCCCGCATCTCGCCTCGGCGAGCTCGGTGATGGCCTCGGAGCAGGCCCTCCACCGGGTGATGGACAATCTGCTCGACAACGCCGAACGCTTCTCCGCCCGCGGCGGCGAGGTACGCTGCCGGGTGACGGATCAGGAAGCGGTGGTGCTGATCGAGGTCGAAGATGACGGCATTGGCGTGCCCAAGAAGGAGCTGGCGAAGATCTTCGACCGCTTCTATCAGGCGGCGCGGGATGGCCAGAGGGATGGCAGGAGGCGCGGAGGCACCGGCCTAGGCTTGTCGATCGTCTCCCAGCTGGTGCGACAGATGGGCGGCGAAATCCGCGCCTACTCCCAGGAGGGGCGGCCGGGCACCCGCTTCGTGATCGAGCTACCGATGACCGAACCCAATTCCGGAGCCTCCACCCCGTGACCACCGCTGAATCCGACGAGGCCTTCCGCCTGCTGGTGGTGGAAGACGAGGAGGCGATCGCCGAAGGGGTGATCCTCAATCTCGAACTCAAAGGCTACCGGGTAGAGTGGGCGAAGGACGGCCAGGAAGCCCTCGACCGCACCGCCGCCGACCGCTTCGACCTGATCTTGCTCGACGTGCGCCTTCCCAAGGTCGACGGCTTCGACGTCTGCCGGCGACTGCGGGACGAACGCAACTTCACTCCGATCCTGATGCTCACCGCCCGCAGTCAGCCGGACGACGTGATCTATGGCCTCAAGCTGGGGGCTGACGACTACGTGGTCAAGCCCTTCGATCTCGCCGAGCTGCTGGCGCGGGTGGAGGTGCTGCTGCGGCGGCGATCCTGGAGTGCCAGCGACCCGGCGGAGGGCGAAGGCGACCGGTTCGCTTTCGGCGACTTCTGGGTGGACTTCCAGAGCTATCAGGCGCAGACGCGCGACGGCCTGGTCGAGCTTTCCCACAAGGAGCTGGCGGTGATGAAGATCTTCACCAGCCGGCCCGGTCAGGCGGTGACCCGCCGGGAACTGTTGACGGAGGTGTGGGAGCTCCCCAACCACCCCAACACCCGGGTGGTAGACAACGTCATCCTCTCCCTGCGCCGTGCTTTCGAAGAGAACTCCTGGCGCCCGCGGCACATTCACAGCGTGCGCGGCGTCGGATATCGTTTTGAGCCTTGACTGCACCAAGTTTCCGGAGAATCGACATGGCCGAGATACGAACCCTGACCGCAGCAGAACAGCTCGACGAAGCCTTCGCCGCGTCGTCGCAGCGACCCGTCTGGCTGTTCAAGCACAGCCTGACCTGTCCCATCTCGTCACGCGCTTGGCACCGGTATCAGCGCTTTGTCGAAGACCGCCCGGCGGACGATGAAACCCTGTATACCGCGGTGATGATCCAGCAGGCCCGCCCGCTGTCGAACGACATCGCCGAGCGCACCGGCGTGCGCCACGAGTCACCGCAGGCCATCCTGCTGCGCGACGGCCGGGCGGTATGGAACGCCAGCCACGGTGCGATCACCGAGGGCTCCCTCGCCGGAGCGGGCGCGTGATCCACCGGGTGACCCTACCGGTCTCCGGCCAGGGGCTGCACGAGTTCACCGGCCAGGTCGCCCGGGTCGTCGCAGGGAGCGGCATCGAGGAAGGCCTGTGCACCATCTTCCTGCAGCACACCTCCGCCAGCCTCACCATCCAGGAGAACGCCGATCCCTCCGCCCGGCAGGACCTGGAGAACTGGCTCGCACGGCTGGTGCCGGAGAACGATCCGCTCTACACCCACACCGCCGAAGGACCGGACGACATGCCGTCGCACATTCGAGCGGCGCTGACCTCCAGCAGCCTGTCGATTCCGATCGTCGACGGCGCCCTCGCCCTCGGCACCTGGCAGGGCATCTTCCTGTGGGAGCACCGCAAGAGCCGCCACGAGCGGCGAATCGTCATCCACCTCGGCTGACGACCTCGAAAACCCGAGCCGCCGCAGGTCCTTTCATTTGCCTTGAGATATATACTCAGGCACAATCGAAATCGCCGTTGTTCTCCGATCGAATAGACGTCTCGCCGAACCAGGAGGTCTTCCCCATGCGCCGCTCCTCGACCCTGCTTCTCGTTTTGGTTCTTCTCGCCGCGCCGGCAGCCGCCGACTGGCTGGACTTCACCGACGAGTCCGCGGCCCGGTGGGTCACGGACGAGGGCGCCGCCGACCCGGTGGGCTTGACGGATCCCTTCGAGAAGGACTTCGCCCACGCCGACCTCGACAACGACGGCGACACCGATCTGGTCGTGGTGCGCAAGGTGCGCTTCTCCACCCCCGGCGGCAAGAGAAACGCTCTGTTCATGAACGAGGGCGGCGTGTTGACGGACCGCACTGCGGACCTGGCGCCGGACTTCGCCGACGAGACCGACGACCGGGACGTTCTGCTGGCGGACGTGAACGGCGACCGCTGGATCGATCTGGTGACGGTGACCACCTTCGCCGAGCAGCCGCGCATCTATATGAACCTGGGCAAGGACAGCGACGACAATTGGCTGGGCCTCGATTGGGTGGCGGCGGACGGCCGCCTGCCGACCTTCAGCCCGGCACCGCAGTTTTGCGCCGTGGCGGCCGGCGACGTGAACGGCGATGGCGCGCTCGATCTCTTCTTCGTGGACTACAACAACTCACTCGAAGACCGCCTGCTGATCAATGACGGCAACGGCTTCTTCACCGATGAGACCGACTCGCGGATGACCGCGGCGATGTCCCAGTCGGCCTTCGGCACCGATGCCCAGATTCTCGACATGAACGCCGATGGCGCCCCGGACATCGTCAAGCTCTCGACGCTAGACGACTTCCCGAACTCCGTGCGCATCCTGTACAACGCCGGTGGCGACGACCTCGGCACCTTTGACGACCTGCACCACGTCTACGAGGGGCAGCCCTACATGCTAGAGGTCGACGACCTCAACAACGACGGCCGGCCGGATATCTACATCGTGGACGACTTGGACGACCGCTACCTCTTGAACACCGGAGTCGACATCGGCACCGGCCGCGCCCAGTTCACCACCATTGTCCAGGCCGACGAGGTGACCTCTGACTTTGGCGGCAACACCTACATCGTGGACCTCGACCGCGACGGCTGGCGGGACGTGCTGATCGCCGACGTCGATACCGACTTCCAGATCTGTACCGACATCCAGCCGGCGGTGCTTCAGAATATGGGCAACGCTCCCAACGTCGGCCTCTCCGACCCCTTCGACGCGGTACAGCCGCCGTGGCTCCCCACCGGCACCTTCGACTTCGCCGTTTTCGACATCGACGGCGACGAATGGCTCGACATCGTCGCCGGCACCTGCACCGGCAACCAGGTGTTCATGAACCCCGGCGGCAGGATTTTCGAAGACGGCTTCGAATCCGGCGACATCGACGTTTGGAGCACCGCGGTCGAATAAGCCCTAGCTTCCCGGCACGGTCATCGGCCGGCCGTTGTGCTCCGGCCCGAGGCCCAGAAGCAGCGGCATGGCCCGCTTCACCCACTCCCCCGGCTTCGGGTACGAAGCGGCGCCGGCACCGAAGGCCTCGCTGAGCATTTCCGTGTGGATGATCCCCGGATTCAAAGGCACCGCCGCCATTCCCGCCGGCAGTTCCTGGGCGAGGGAGCGGCTCAGGCCTTCGATGCCCCATTTGCTGGCGCAGTAGGGCGCCACTTCCGGGGCCGTGGAGCGCCCCCAGCCGGAGCTCAGATTCACGATCACCCCGCGACGCCGCGCCACCATCGCTGGCACCCAGGCGCGAATCACGTGGCAAACCCCCGCCAGGTTGACGGCGAACAGGCGGTCGATCTCCTCCGCCGGAACTTCCCACAGCGGAGCGTTCGAGTTGATCAGCGCGGCGTTGTTGATCAGCAGGTGCGGCGCGCCGTGGGCCGCCATCACCTCTTCACCCCAGGCCGCCACCGCCGCGGTGTCGGAAACATCCAGGGCCGCGAATCGGTGGGTCTCGCCGAGTTCTTCGGTGAGCGAGGAGAGAGCATCTTCGCTGCGCCCACAACCGGCCACCCGCCAGCCCTCGTCGGCGAAGGCTCGCGCCAGGGCACGCCCCAAACCCCGGGTCACCCCGGTGATCACCACCCACTTCGAATCGTCCCCCATCGTCAGCCTCCTTCTTCCCGATCTTCGCTCGTTTCCTTCGGTCTCGCGGCGATCTTGACTCTCCCAGAGCCTTGCCGCAGTATCGGCCTATGTCCTCTACCGTCAACCGAGCCACCCCGGACCGCACGACCCTCGCCCTCACCGTCAACGGCGAGGAGCACGCGGTGGTCTTCCCCACTCACCATACGCTGCTCGAAGTGCTGCGTGAAGAGTGCGGCCTCACCGGCACCAAGCACGGCTGCGAACTCGGCGAGTGCGGCACCTGCACGGTACTGGTGGACGGCCAGCCGGTGCTCTCTTGCCTAGTCCTGGCGGCGGACATGGAGGACAAGGCGATCGAAACCGTAGAGGGGATGCAGGAGGGCAACGACCTCCACCCCCTACAGGCCGCCTTCGCGGACCTGGGCGCCGCCCAGTGCGGCTACTGCACGCCGGGCATCTTGATGACCGCCCAGGCGCTGCTGGTCGAGAATCCGGACCCCAGCCGCGAGGAAATGCGTCAGGCTCTGGCCGGCAATCTCTGCCGCTGCACCGGCTACCACAAGATCCTGGAAGCCATCGAGCACGCCGCCGCGGTCCTACGCGACGACGAGCACGAAGTGGCGCCGGAGGCGATCTACGGCTCCCCGGTGCCGGAAGCCACCTGACCGAGACCACTCGAGGTCGGCGTCTAGAAACTCACCGCGCTCCAGGCCCCGGTGTCTCCGCTCTCGAAGCCGTCCACGAAGATCCCGCTCTCGTCCAGCAGTCCGATCCCCCGGTAGGGCCCGTCCGGATCACGCCGCAGGTCGTCCGGCGGCAGGGGGCGTGGCGCCCAGGTGTCGGGAAAGTCCGGCGGCCGCCGGTCGGTGTGGCTGCCCGGCGCGATGCACTCGTAGAGCGCGCCTTCGTGCATCACCCAGTCCCCCTGCGAATAGAAGATCGGCGCCGCGCCCTGGGTGGACACGTCCGCCCATTCTTCGAGCAACAAGTAATCAAAATCCGCTGGAAAGCCCGAGTCGGCAAAGGCGTAGAAATCGACGAAGCCGTTGACGTTGCCCGAGAGCGCCACGTTGTCGCCGGCCGCCTGCACCAGGTCCTGATCACCCTGCCAGTGGTTACCGGTAACCTCGATCGGGTTGGCGGTGTTGAAGATGCGGAAGACGGCGTTGAAGTCCTGCTGCCCCGGACTGTGCTCGTCGTAGTGGAAATGGATGGCGCGGAAGAAATTGTCTTCGAAGGTGAAGCGCGTCACGCCGTCGGCGCCGGACTGGAAATAGGCGCCGAAGTGCCGGCTGTGGGAGAAGTAGTTGTCGTGTAGGTGGAACCGGTCCGTCGGCAGGTGGGTGTCGCCCGCCACCACCTGGTTGAACAGGATGAAGAACTTGCTGGCGCCGCCGATGAAAACGTTGTGGTGGATCTCGACGCTACCCTCTCGCGAGGAGAGTTGGCCGTTGTTGTCCTGGAAGGGCTGGAAGGGGCTCTTCCAGTCCAGGGCACCCCACACAAAGACGTTGTGGTGGATCTCCGAGCCGCCGCCGAGCTGCCCGAGCTGCACCGCCTCGGTGCCGGTGCGAACGATGCGGTTGTTGAAGAAGCGAAGTCCCGAGATCTTGTGCTGTGGCTGACTCTGGGTGCTGCCGAAGTAGACCCCTTCGCTGCCCACATCGTGAATGTAGTTGTCGTGGATCGAAACGTTCTCCATGTGGGCGTCCCCGGCGTCGTCGGTCTTGACGGACATGCCGGCGAAGCCGACGTGGCGGATCTCGACCATCTCCACCTCGAAGTCCGTCGCCCCGCCGCCGATGCCGAGGCCGGAGTTGGTGTCCTCGAAGGCATCGTCGACCAAGAAGCCGTAGGTGCCTCGGCTGTTCGCGTAGTCCCCCTCGGCGTGACCGCGGAAGTCCGGATGGCCGGTGGCCTCGTCCGCATCCCAGCGGCCGGTCAGCTTCCAATTTGCTCCGCCGGTGATCGAGAACACATAGTGAAAGTCGAGTCCGCCGACGCGCACTTGACCGCCGCTGTTGGTGATCACCAGCGGATTCGTCGGCGACCGCAGCGGCAGGTTGCCCAGGCGAATGAACCGGTAGTGCGCCGCCGGAATGTACAGCCGGTCGAGAGTCTGCCAATCGACACCCGGATAGGTGGCCTGAAGATCCGGCAGGTACATCCCGCCGTTCCCACCGGGCCCCGGCAGGGTCAAGGTCTCGAGGCTGCCGGCGGAGAGCGGCAAGGCAAAGGAAGCAAGGACTGCGGCTCCGGCCAGGAGCCATCTGCAAGGAACGGAGGTCATAGCCGGCATTCTATGCGCTGGCTCTGGCCAACCCATTGACCCTGCGCTTCTCAGAACCGGTAACCGATACTCACCGACACCACCGGGAAGAAGTTCCCCTCCTCGGCCTCGGCCTCCAGTTCACGCTCCTCCGCTGCTACCAGGGCGTCCACCAGCGGCCGGAGTTCCGGGAACTCGTCGAGGAGCGGCGAGTCGGCGGTCAGCTCGACTTCCGGGTCGCCGTGCAGCACCACGCCGAGGTCGAGAGACAGGCTCCAGGGAGAACTGCCGAGAGCGGTAGCACGACCGAAGCCGATGCCGAGGTAGGGGCCCAGGGCATCCACCGTCGCCTCGCCGCGCAGGGTGCCCAGCTCGATCGGCAAGAGGGACAGCAGAGACTGAGGGATGTCGATCTCGCCGGCCAGCAGATCGATCAGTGGCGCCCGGCCGACCAGCCGATGGTCGTTCCAGCCGGCACCGGCGGTGATCCGAAAGCCCTTCGTCGCCGGATACCAGTCGAGAACCAAAGTGGCATCCAAGAGCTCCAGATCGCCGTCATAGTCGATGCCGCCGGCGGAGTAGTCGAGGGCGTAGTCGAAGGTTGCGACGCCGCCGCGAAGGGCGACGCTCTCGCTCAGGTCGAAGGTGATCTCGGCGCCGACGCCGAGGGTACCGGCCTTCACGCCAACGGCGGTGTCGGCAAAGGCCGCCGGCGCGATCAGGACCAGCAGGGTGGCGAATAGGGCAGAACGAGTCTTCGATCGTCGGTTCATGGAGTTCTCCTCGCCGATCATCTTATGCGCAATCGGCATGAAGGTCGCGGACGGCGGTACGATGGCCGTGCGAAGATCGCCTGCCCTCACCTACGGAGGAACTTCCCGATGTTTCGACCCCCTCGGATCGCCCTAGTCGCCGCCCTCCTCACTCTCGCTCTGCCGTTTTCGGCGGCCGGCGACTGGCCCAACTGGCGCGGCCCGGAGCGCGACAGCACCAGCGCCGAGGAGAAGCTGCCGCTCCGCTGGAGCGCGGAGGACAATCTCTGCTGGAAGGCTCCGATGACGGCCCTCTCCGGGGCCACGCCGATCGTCTCCGGCGACCGCATCTTCCTGCAGGCGGCGGACGGCGAACGCCTGGAACTCTGGTCGCTGGCGGCGAAGGACGGTTCGGTCGTCTGGAAGCGCCCGCTGGACGGCGGCAACAGGATTCCCCGCAAGCACAATCTCTCCTCGCCATCGCCGGTGACCGACGGTGAGCACGTCTGGGTGATGACCGGCACCGGTGTGGTCGCCGCCTTCGATTTCGCCGGCAAGATGCTGTGGCGCCGCGACCTACAGAAAGACTACGGCCCATTCGGCATTCTGTGGGGCTATGCCTCCTCGCCGCTGCTGGTGGACGGCACCCTCTACATCCAGGTACTCCACGGCATGAAGACCGACGATCCCTCGTACGTAGTGGCCCTCGACGGGGCGAGCGGCGAGAGCCGCTGGAAGGTGGAGCGCAAGACCGACGCCTTGCTCGAATCGCCGGATGCCTACACCACCCCGGTGCTGCTGGAGGTGGGCGAGCGCCGCGAACTGGTGATCTCCGGCGCCGACTACGTCACCGGCCACGACCTCGCCAGCGGCAAAGAGCTCTGGCGGGTCGGCGGCCTCAACCCCAACCGCGAGAAGAACTACCGCCTGGTGGGCACTCCCGTCGTCACCGGCGATCTGCTGATCGTGCCGTCCCGGGTGTCGCCGCTGTTGGCGCTCAAGATCCCGCCCGAGGGGACACCCGCCGTCGCCTGGCGCCTCGAGCGGGCCGGCGACGTGCCGAGCCCGCTCACCGATGGGGAGACGCTGTTCATCGTCAACGACCGCGGCATCCTCCGACGCTTCGATCTCGACGACGGCTCCGAGCTGGGGGAACCGCTCCGCCTGGGCGCAGGGAACCACAGCGCGTCGCCGGTGCTGGCCGGCGGCCACCTCTACGCCATCGACGAGAAAGGCACCACCGCCGTGGTGAAGGTCGGCGATCCGGCGGAGATCGTGGCGGAGAACCAAACCCCCGGCTTCACCCTCGCCTCCCCAGCCGTCGCCGACGGCCGCATCTACCTGCGGACGGACGAGTTCCTGTACTGCGTGGAGATGCCACCGCAGACCGCTCCGGCCCGCTGAGGAAGACCCTCCGGTCCATCCTTGACAGCCTCCCGGCGGCGTGCGAAATTGCCCGGAGGCGCCGCACTTCGCCGCCCCGATATCCCGGAGCGGCCGTGCATTGGGAAACGACTGAAGGAGAGAACCGGCTGAACGGCCGGCTTTCGAGGGGCACCCGATGGCTGAACCGATTCGCAAAGATCCACCGGCGAAGGCACCGGACGATACGGAACGCCTGGGGCGCGATCTCGACCTCGTCGGCAAGCCTTTCCGGCGGGTGGACGGCCGGTCGAAGGTCACCGGCCAGACGCGCTTTGCGGACGATCTAGACTTTCCGCGCATGGTGTACATGCGGCTGGTGCGCAGCACCGTACCGCACGGCGTGATCTCCAGAATCGATTTCTCCGAGGCCGAAGCGGTGCCCGGCTTTCTGGGAAGTCTGACCGGCGCCGACATGCCGGACACCTTCGGCATTCTGCCGGTGTCCCAGGACGAACACGCCCTGTGCCCGGACAAGGTGCGCTTTGTCGGCGATCCGGTGGCGGCCGTGGCGGCGGCCACCGAGGACGCCGCCTGGCAGGCGGCGCTGGCGGTAAAGGTGGCCTACGAGCCGCTGGAAACGGTGTCCTCTATCGACGAAGCCCTGGAGATCCCGGAGCCGCGTATCCACGACTACGGCGACGAAGGCAATGTCCACAAGAAGGTCTCGATGCGCTTCGGCAACGTGGAGGGCGGCTTCGAAGAAGCGGATCTGGTGCTCGAGGACGACTTTTACTACGAGGGCAACACCCACCTGCCGATGGAGCAGCACGCCACCGTGGCGGTGCCCGAGGACGACGACCGCCTGACCGTCTACTCCTCCAGCCAGACCCCCCACTACCTGCACCGCTCCCTGGCCAAAGTGCTGAAGGTGCCGGCATCGCGCATTCGGGTGGTCGCCACCCCCAACGGCGGAGGCTTCGGCGGCAAGAGCGATCCTTTCAACCACGAGATCGCCGCCGGCAAGATGGCATTGAAGCTCGGCCGGCCGGTGAAGGTGACCCTCACCCGGGAAGAAGTCTTCTACTGTCACCGCGGGCGCCACCCGGTGCGCATGCATGTGAAGACCGGCTTCAAAAAGGACGGCTCGATGACCGCCCAGCATCTGCGCACGGCATTGGACGGCGGTGCCTACGGCAGCTATGGGGTGGCCTCCACTTATTACACCGGCGCCCTTCAGACGGTCACCTACGAGCTGCCCAAGTACCGCTTCGACGGCCTGCGGGTGTTCACCAACAAACCGCCCTGCGGACCCAAGCGCGGACACGGCACGCCGCAGCCGCGCTTCGGCTTCGAGGTCCACCTCGACAAAGCGGCGCACCAACTGGGGATCGATCCGGCGGACCTGCGCCTCAAGAACCTGCTGCCGCCGGACACGGTAACCGCCAACTGGTTGAGAGTGACCACCACCGGCCTCGGCCGCTGTATCGAGGCGGTGGTCGAGGGCAGCGGCTGGCGGGAGCGCTACGGCAAGTTGCCGGAGGGCCGCGGCCTGGGCCTCGCCTGCGGCTCGTACCTGTGCGGCGCCGGCCTGCCGATCTACTGGAACCACATGCCCCAGTCCGGGGTCATGATCAAGCTCGACCGTTCCGGCAACGTCGCCGTGTTCTGCGGCGAGTCGGAAATCGGCCAAGGTTCCGACAGCGTGCTGGCGGCCCTCGTCGCGGAAGTGTTGGGGGTGGACCTGAAAGACATCCGCCTGTGCGTCGCCGACACGGATCTGACGCCGGTGGACCTCGGCAGCTATTCCTCGCGGGTCACCTTGATGATGGGCAACGCCGCCGTCGAGGCCGCCGAGCGCGCCCGGACGATCATCGCCAAGGCCGTCGGCGAAAGGCTGGAAGTGCCCGCCGAGCGGCTGCTGTTCTCCGGCCGCCGGGTGTTCGATGCGGCGGACGCCGAAACCGGTGTCGACTGGCAGGAAGCGGTGATCATCGCCGAAGCGGCCTGCGGCACCTTGGCGACCACCGGCTCGTATATTCCGCCGCGCTCGCCGGGCAAGTACCGCGGCGCCGGCGTCGGACCCTCGCCGGCCTACTCCTACTCCGCCGCGGTGATCGAGGTGGAGGTCGATCCGGAAACCGGCGTGTGGCGGCCGGAGCACATCTGGATGGCCCACGACATCGGCCGCTCGATCAACCCGGTGCTGGTGATGGGCCAGCTCGAAGGCGGTGTCTACATGGGTCTGGGCGAGGTGATGATGGAAGAGCAGGTCTTCCGGCGGCTGCCGAAGCGCCGCTCCAACGCCTTGGTTCACAAGATGCCGTCGCTCCTTGAATACAAGAGTCCGACCTTCCAGGACATGCCGCCGATCACCAGCTACCTGATCGAAGAGCCAGAACCGGAAGGCCCCTTCGGCGCCAAGGAGGTCGGCCAGGGGCCGCTGCTGCCGGTGATGCCGGCGGTCGCCAACGCCATCTACGACGCCGTCGGCGTGCGGGTGGATCAGGTGCCGATTCATCCGCACATGGTCTTGAAGGCGCTCCAAGACAAGGCGCGCGGCAAAAACGCCCGCTTCGGCCCGTCGCCTTTCCCGGCCATCGACTACGGCGAAACTCTAGACATCCCCACCCCGGCGGACGGCGGCGACGGACGGGCGACCAATGACTTCAATTCCGATCGGCGCTCGAAGATCCGCGGCGCCACCGGCACCATGTCCACCCGCGAAGAAGCCCTCTCCAAGAAGGACGCGGACTCCCTCACCACCCGCTGAGCCGCCTCGGCGGCCGGAGCAACCGATGAGCGAACGATCCCTCGACCGCGATGCCCTGCGCTCGGCGGTGGAAGAGAACATGGCGCACTTCGTGCGCACCTGGAACCAGTGGCACGGCCTGGAACTGATCGACGACGGCCAGATCCTGCAGACCGTCTGCCCGGTGCCCTACCCGCTATTCAACAACATTTCCCGGGCGCGCATCGACGACGGAGCCCCCGACGAGGCGATTGACGCCATCCTGGAGCGCTCCCACCGCCCGCTGATGTGGTGGGTCGGACCGAGCGCCCGGCCGACGGACCTGGCCGACCGCCTCCAGGAGCGCGGCCTGATGCCCGGCGGCAACCTGCCGGGCATGGCGCGAGACCTCAAGAGTTTCGAGGACCCGGACGGCCTGCCGGAAGGCGTCTCGGTCTTGCGGGTGGACGACGACGAGCTGCTCGAAGCCTGGTGCGTGGTGGGCGGCGTCGGCTTTGAATTTCCGGACTTCGCCACCGGGCCGTTCCTGGAGCTGTTCCGCGCCCTCGGCGTAGCCCCTCCGTGGCATCACTACGTGGCGTTAGTCGAAGGCGAGCCGGTGGCCACCGCCTCGCTCTTCGAAGGCGCCGGCGTGGCCGGCGTGTACAACGTCTCCACCCTGCCGGAGGAGCGCCGCAAGGGGTACGCGGCGGCGATCTCGCGCTTCGTGCTGACCGAGGCGAAGAGCCTCGGCTACCGCTACGCCACCCTGCAATCGACTCCGATGGCCGTCGCTCTCTACGAGGGCCTGGGCTTCGAAACGGTGTGCGACCTGGAGGTGTACGTCGGGATGCCCGACGAATGAGCGCAACCCTCGCGACCGAAGTGCGAGAGCTGCTGGCCAGGGAATCCCTCGAACGCTTCCTGCGCTACGTGCAGGTGCACACCACGTCGGACCCGGAGTCGGATTCCGTGCCGTCCACGGCACGGCAGATGAATCTGCTGCGGCTGCTGGCGGATGAGCTACGCCAGCTCGGCGTGGAGCACGTCGACCTGGTCGAGAAGGGTTTCGTCTACGCCACCCTGCCGGCCCGGTCCGGTGACGAGAAAGCCGACCCCTTCGCGCTCCTCGCCCACGTCGACACCTCGCCGGACCAACCCGGCGACGGCGTTCGGCCGGTGCTGCACACGGAATGGGACAGCTCGCCGATCACCTTCGCCGACGATCCGGAGCTGACCCTCACCGTCGAGGACTCCCCGACCCTCGCCCAGTTCGACGGCGAGACGATCATCACCGCCTCCGGCCGCACCCTGTTGGGCGCCGACGACAAGGCCGGGCTGGCCGAGATCATGGCCGCCGTGGCGGCCTTCCAGCGTTTCCCGAATCTGCCCCACGGCGAGATCCGCATCGTCTTCACCAGCGACGAAGAGATCGGCCGCGGCGCCCTCGGGATCGATCTCGACCGACTCCCGCGCTACGGCTACACGGTGGACGGCAGTCTGCCCGGCGAGCTGGAGGACGAGTGTTTCGACGCCTGGCGGGTGGAGATCGCCCTCCAGGGGGTCGGCGTCCACCCGGGCTACGCCAAGGACAAGATGATCAACGCCGCCCGCCTCGCCGGCCGCTTCGCCGCCGAGCTGCCGGCGGAGGAATCGCCGGAGCGCACCGAGGGCCGTGAGGGCTTCTACCACCTCGGGCACATCCAGGGGGATCACGAAAACGCCTCCCTGCGGCTGATTGTGCGAGATTTCGAGCAGGCCGAAAACGAACGGCGGATCGCGTGGCTGAAAAACCTGGCCGCCGACTTTGAGAAACGCTATCCGGGAGCGAAGGTCGAGGTGACCGCGAGCCACACCTACCAGAACATGCGCGACATCCTGCGGCAGCATCCGCAGGTCGTGGAGCGCGCTACCGCGGCCATCGAAGATACCGGGTTGCCGGTCCTCCGCCGAGCCATCCGTGGCGGCACCGACGGCAGCCACCTCACCGCCCAGGGCCACCCCACGGCCAACCTCTACGCCGGCGGCCAGCTCTTCCACAGCCGCCGCGAGTGGATCGCCGCCTCCGCGCTGGCCCAGGCGTCGGAGACGCTGGTGCACCTGGCGCGGCGGTGGACGGAGGGCTAGCCGGGACAATCCGTGGTTAGAGGCGGCTCCTCGGCCAGGCAGGCCGCGAAATCCGCCGGTGGATCGGCTGGTTCGAAGCCCTTCTCCACGGATCCCCGCCAAGCTTTTCCGCCGTAGCCCGTCGGGTGCATGTGGGCGCGCACCCACACCATCTCGTCCGGCGCGATCTCCAGCGGTCCGCCGCTCCGCACGAAGGGCTGCTCATGGATGTGGCTATGGGCCAGCACGCGGCGATGGATCAACTCGCCCTCGGCGCTCACCACCTCCCACCCATCGGCGTACTGCTCGCAGCCAGTGTCCGGGCTGGCGACGCCCACCGCGAAACGGTACCCACCCGGCTCACCGGAGACCTCCACGGACACCACATCCGCCCGGACTCTCTCGGCCTCGTCCTCGGCGGCAAGAGCGACACCGAGCCCCGCCACCAGAAACAGAAGTAGAGCGCTCCGGCAGGTGAGAGAACGGCTCGCTGGTCGAGTTGGCAGCATACGGCCTCCTGGCGATTTCGTTCGAAGCTCAGAGTGTATCGGCCCGCACCTGAAGGACCGCGGGTAGAATCCGGCCATGGACTTTCCCCTCGACGCGTTCTGCCGCGAGCACGGATTGCTCGCTGTCTACCTGTTCGGTTCGCGGGCCGACGACGGACTGCGGATCCTCGAGAGCGGAACGGTTTCTGCCGAGGGTTCCGATTTGGACCTTGGTGTGGTTTTCCTCGACCATGCGTTCGATGTCCTCAAGCTGTCGGACCTCCAGGTAGCTTTCGAGGAGCGCTTCGCGCCCTTGGAGGTCGATGTGGTGGCCCTACAGCGAGTCGACGCTCTCTTTCAGTGGCGGGCGATCCAGGGCCACCGCATCGGCACCGGCGACAGCACGCGAGCGGACCTTTGGGAACTCAAAGTGATGAGGATGGCGGAAGAAGCGGAACGCATGCAGAAGTGGATCGAGCGTGAGGTTCACGGGGTCGGTGTGACATGACCAAGACGGAGGTCGATCTAAAGATCGTGCTCGACCGGCTCTCGATCGTCCGCCAGGCGGTGGTCGATCTACGCACTCTTCCATCGGAGTCCTTTCAGGTCTTCGCGGCCGACCGCCGGAATATCTTTGCCGCCGATGCCCTCCTGCGGCGATCGATCGAAGCCCTGTTCGATACGGCAAAGCATCTCCTCGCTAGAGCCCACGGCCTTGGCAAATTGCAATACCGGGAGACCGGAAAGCTCGCTGGAGAGCGTGGGCTCGTGGCGGACTCCAAAATGGTCACCCAGTTTGTCCGGATGGGTGGATTTCGCAACCGCCTCGTTCACCATTACGACGACCTGACTCCCGAAGAACTCTTCGGCATCGTCACCCGACATCTCGCAGACCTCGAAGGCATCGCTGACGAGCTACACCGGGCGGCGATCCGCCTTGCAGACTAGGGCTAGTCGTTACACCGCCGTCTCCATCACCCGCCCCAAGTAGGCCCCGAAATCCGGCCCGTCGGGGTTGGCCATCACCGTTTCCACCCAGGCGCGGCGTTCGTGGTCGATGACCGCCATCTCCCACACGCAGGCGTGGAGGTCGGCGTTGTGCACCGCTTGGTACTCCAGCGGCCGATCGAGGGGCGCCGCCAGCAGCCGCTGGCGGAGGATGCCGCCTTCGGTCCACCAGTCCACCAGCAGCCAGTTGGCCTCGGTGCCGGCGTGGAGGAGGGCGAAGGCCATACCGAAGCGGCCGTCGTCCTGAGCGCCTTCCGGCAAGGTGGACCGCACCCGGCGACGGGCTTCTTCGACTTGCTCGTCAGGTGCCGGTGAGCCGTCCGCGGACAGGCTGTAGAGCTTGATCGACCATCCTTCCCACAGATCCACTCCCAACGGCGTCACCGGCCGGGGGGCGTAGCCGCCGGCAACCGGCGCCGACTGCGCCGCGGGCAAGTCGCCCGCCACCAGTTGGCGGCAGGCGTCCGCCGGCAGAGCGAAGCGCAGCTTGTGCTGCGCCACCGCGCCGAGGCGGTAGTAGAAGCGCGCCGCCCGCTGGTTCCACACCGGCGTTTGCCACTGCACCTGGGTACAACCCAAGTCGAGGGCATGGCGCACCACCCGCCGCATCAAATCGAGGCCAACGCCATCGCCGCGCGCCTCCGGGCGAAGGTAGATGCAGTCGAGATGGACGTACTGACTGGCGGACCAGGTGGCTGCCTCCAGCGAGCAGGAGGCGAAGCCCAGGAGCTTCTCCGAACGACCCGGCTGGTTCTCCACCACCCAACAATTGAGCGATCCGGACTCCTCAAACAGCATCGCCGGCCAGCATTCGAGTTGATCGCCGCGGGTGAATCCCTGGCGCTCGTAGGCGGCATGGTCGGCGCACAGGTCGAGCAGCTCCGGCAGGTCTTCGGGGCAAGCGCGGCGAATGCCGGGACGATCGGTCATGGCGAGAGCTCCCTAGCAAGAACGGCGAAGTCAGAACGGGTGAGTTTTCAGACCGGGCGAAGGCCGACGGCGTTCAGGGCAGCAGGCCCTCCGCCGTCAGGACGGCCTCCAGGCGGCCGCATGCGGCGACAATCTCCTCCGGCGGCACGTGGGCATAGCCGAAAGCCACCCCATGCTGTGGGTCGTCGCCGAGGAAATAGCGCGACAGGGGCGCCAGATCGAGGTCGTGCTCTTCGGCGCGGACGGCGATGCGGCGGTCGTCACCGTGGCGCAAGCGGGCGGAAACGTGCATCCCGGTTTCGACGCCGGGGAAGCGAAACAGATCGCCGAACCGCCGCCCCACTTCGCCGAGCAGCACGTCTCGCCGCTCCCGGTAGAGCGACCGCATACGGCGCAGGTGGCCGGTGAAGTGCCCCGCCTCCATGAAGTCCGCCAGCGCTCCCTGGGTGCTCGGCGCGACGTGACCGTCGAGCAGAAAGCGGGCCCGGCGGAACGGTTCCACGAGTTCCCGCGGCACCACCAGGTAGGCCAGCCGAAGGGCTGGAAAAAGCACCTTGGAGAGGGTTCCCAAATAGAGCACCGAACCCGCCCGGTCGAGCCCCTGGAGGGCCTGAGCGGCCTTGCCGTCGTAGCGGAACTCGCTGTCGTAATCGTCCTCGAGGATCCAGGCACCGTGTTCCTCCGCCCAGGCCAGCAGGCGCAGGCGCCGCTCGAGACTCATCGAGGCCCCGAGGGGAAACTGGTGCGAGGGGGTGACATAGGCAACGCGCGCAGCCACGCACAGTTCCTCACCGCGGGCGACCTGCAGTCCGTCGTCGTCCACCGGTATCGGCACCAGGCGCGCGCCGGCCGCCGTCAGGGCACCGCGGGCGCCGAGGTAGCCGGGCTCTTCGATCCAGGCCGCCTCCCCCGGGTCGAGCAAAACCCGGCTCGCCAGATCCAGGCCGAGCTGGGCACTCGGCAGAATCAACACCTGCTCCGGTGAGCAGCGCACCCCGCGGGCGGTGGTCAGGTACTGCACCAGGAGGCGACGCAGGCGGGGATCGCCGGCCGGCGAACCGTGGCCGAGATCCGCCGCCGCCATCTGCCGGGCGCGCCGTCCGAGGAGGCGGCGCCAGGTACCGATGGGAAAGGCATCGAGAGCCGACACCCCGACGGCGAAGGCCTTGGGGCGCAGCGGATCCGGTCCCTGCGCCGTCGATGTGATGGCCATACCGCGGCGCGAAATGGACCGCTTCGAGACGAGACATCCGTCCGAGGAACCCTCGTCCCGGTCGCCCATTTCGCCCTCACCGAGGGCCTTGCCGCCGGCTGCTCCGAGATCGGCCAGGGTCTCGGAGACGTAGCTGCCGTCCCCCACCCGGCTGTCGACGAAGCCCTCGTCGACCAGCCGCTCGAGGGCAGCGCAGACGGTGTTGCGGGACAACCCGAGATCCTCCGCCAGGGCGCGGCTCGACGGCAAGCGACTTCCGGCCGGCAGGGCGCCGGTGAGCAGGGCATCGCGCAGCAGCTCGTGGAGCTGCCGGTAGAGCGGCACCGGGGCGGTGGGGTCGACCACAAAGCCCTGAAAGACCGCTCCCACCGCCTGCTTCACGATTGCGGCCTCCGGCTCTCGGCCGAGGGCCGATCAGCGGCCACGGCTGTCATGGGCCGCTGGTTTCTCCGCCAGACCGTTTTCGGCGTGCACCCAATCCGGACACGACGGCAGGTCCTCCCGCGCCCGCGCCTGCCCGTCGTCGGCGAGCATGATCATGTAGCCCTGGGGCCCCTGGTAGCCGATGAACGGCAAGTCCTGGTTGGCGTGCCAGGCATCCATCGAGAAGCCGATGTCTTCGGGGGTGAGGTTCGGCGCATAGAACATCACGTGGGGCGGGAACCAACCGAGGGTTCCGTCCGCCGCATTGAACGGCCGGTTGTAGCGCGACAGCATGTAGGCGATGCCCGGCCGCTCCGGCGAGCGAAAGCGCCCCGCCTCAAACCCCTCCGCCAGCGACTGCCGGAGGGATTCCTGGGGCGTACCCGCCAGCAGCTCTTTGCCGACGTAGACGATCTTCGGCACGATGGTCTCGGCACCGGCGCGATCAAAGCAGGTGGGTTTGAGAACCCGGGGGTGATCACGGTTGACAATGCAGGTGAAGGGGTTGTCGCCCTCGCGTACCCGTACGTAGCCGTCCTTCTCCAAGGCGTACACGGTAGCGCCGCTTCGCAGGTGCTCCGGCGCGGCGCTCAGGGCGAGATCGACTTCGCAGGAGCGCGGCAGAAGGGGTACGGACATCATTTCCTCGGTCTTCGTTTCCGCGGCCTTGTCCTCCGGCAGGGCGCTGGCAACCGTCCCACCCAGCATCAACGCTAGAGCGAGGCCGGTCCACCGATGGAAGGTCCTCGAAAATCTCATCAGCTCGCCTCCGGGGTCGGCAGGTACCGCTCGAGGATCACGTTGCGGTGGTGAATCTCATGGCCCACCAGAATGTAGGGCATGGAGCGCACCGTGAAAGCCACTTCGTTGGCCACTCCGCTGCGAGCCCACTCCTCGTCGTCGAAGGTGCGGAACATCGCCAGGCTGGCCCGCCGCACCTCCCCGAACACCTTGAGGACTTCCGCCAGCGGCCGGTCACCCCACTTGGCGGTGTCGGCCCACAAATCCTGATCGAAGCCCGGCCGCGAGGCCGGATCGGTGCGCGCGAAGCACAGGCCGCGGTAGGTGAAGCACCATTCGACGTCGATCAGGTGCCCGACCACTTCCCGCAGGTTCCATTTGCCCGGGGCGTAGCGGAAGGTCTCCTGTTCCTGCCGTAAGTCGCTGAGGAGGTCGATGGTGACTCCCATTTCGTCCTCCATCGCCTGCAGAATGTCGCCTTTCGGAGCTTTGTCGGTGTACAGGCTGTAGTACGGATCGTGTTCCTTCGGATCGGGTCGTCGCAATGTCATGTCTTCGTCTCCCTCGTTGGAATTCGCCAACCATCGTATGGCCCCCTTTGGTTCCTGCCAAGGTCCATTTCGGCACTATTGAATAGAGCCATTCTGCACGTCGCATCCGAAGCCAGAGCGGCGAGCCGCTCAATGGAAATATCGACGAAGTTCGATAAGATGCCTCCATGCGGGTCAAGGAACTCCCTCGGGATGACGACGACTGCGGTTGGATTCACACCGCCGCCATGGGAAACGATCGCCCGATCCGGCGGCTGTCGAGCGATCTTCAGGTCGACGCGGCCATTGTTGGCGCCGGCTTCACCGGACTGGCGATCGCCCGCCGGCTGGCCCGGCGGCAGCCCGACTGGCGGATCGCCGTGCTCGACGCCCAGCGCGCCGGTTTCGGCGCCTCCGGTCGCTGCTCGGGCTTTGTGGTCGATCAAGCGAGCTTCGTGGCGGCGATGCCCGCCGAGAGTGCCAACCGATTCATCGCCTTGTCGCGGCAGGGCATTCGATCCCTGAGGGATCAGGTTCTTCACGGACGGATCGACTGTGACTGGGACGAAACGGGCTGGCTTCACGGCTCCGCCACGGATGCCGGCCGCGCTTCCCTCGAAGCCCTAGAAAGGTGGCTGGACGCCCGCGGCGAGCCCTATGAGCACCTCGACGCCGCGGCCCTCGCCCGGCTCACCGGTTCGAGCTACTACCGCGAGGCCATCCGCATGCCGGGCACCGTGCTGATTCAACCCGCGGCGCTGATGCACGGACTGGTGAAGGGTCTGCCGGAGTCGGTCCGGTTGTTCGAACAGACCCCGGTCTACCGCCTGCGGCGCGACAGTTCCCAAGGCCACGGCGCCTGGACCCTTAGAGCCCGCGGCGGCAGCATTTCCGCCGAGCGCGTTTTTGTGGCGGTCAACGGCCTGTTGCCGCAGTTTGGACTCCACCGCCAGCGCCTCTTCCCGGTGTGGACTTTCGGCAGCCTGACCCGTCCCCTCAGCGCCGAAGAGGAAGCCCGCCTCGGCAGTCGCCGGCCGTGGGGACTGCTGGCGCAGGACCCGCTGGGCTCTTCGGTGCGGCGAACCGCCGATGGGCGTCTCCTGATCCGTAATTCGGTGCGCTTCTCGCGCTCCGCCACCTCTTCCGCCGCCTGGCGTGCCACCGCCGTCCGCGCCCACCGGCAGGCTCTCGAGGACCGCTTCCCGACTCTCCGGGAGATCGCCTTCGAGCACACCTGGGGCGGTCTGATGGGCATGTCCCGAAACGGCCGTCACGTCTTCGGTTCGCCGGCTCCGGGCCTCTGGGCGGCGGGCGGCTACAACGCCGCCGGCATCGCCCTGGGCACCATCTCCGGCGAACTGCTGGCGGACGCCGCCCTCGGCCACGAGTCTCCAGCCCTCGACGCCATGCGCGCGCTGCCGGGCCCTGCCTGGATTCCGCCGGAACCGTTCTTCGGGGTGGGTGCCCGCTGGAAGATCAGGCAGATGGAAACCGAAGCCGGCTCCTGGATCTGAGCCGGGGCTGAAGTTCTCTTACCGAAGCGTTTCAGCCCCGGCTCAAATCTTTTCTTTTCAAAGGGGGGCTGGGCGCCCCCTCACCCGAAAGATCGAGATCTTTCGGGCACACCCCATCCTCGGCGGCTACGCCGCCGCTCGCCCTTACGGGCTCGGTCCCAGTGATCTACCTTTCTCCTTTTCGCGACGGGTCTGGAGGTCAAACTCATGCCGAGGCCGACACATCCCAACGGACTCCCCATCCCCTCTCGTACAATCGGCCCACATGGATCTCACCGCCCGTCCTCTTGCCTATGTCGATCGCCTGGAAGAAAGACCGCTTTCGGCGGTGGATTTGGCGGTACTGCACTCTACGGAGTTGCCGACGCTGGCCGATGCTCGGCGCTACGGTGAGCGCATCGTGTACGAGGGCAGCGGAACCGGGGTGTCCGGCCACTACTATGTGGATCGCGACGGTACGGTAGAGGGCTGGGTGCCGCCGGAGCGGGTGGCGCACCACGCTAAGAGCTTCAACGGTCGTTCCGTTGGCATTGAGCTGGTGAATCGGGGCCGCTTCCCCCACTGGTTCGACAGCGGTCAGCAGGAACCGACGGAGGACTTCCCGGCGGAACAGGTCGAGAGCCTTCTCGACCTCCTCGCGACGCTCCGCAAGGCCCTACCGGCGCTGCGATATCTGGCCCGCCACTCGGACATCGATGTCGAATGGGTACCCGCCTCGGATGATCGCAGCCGCTCGGTTCGCCGAAAAATCGATCCCGGGTGGCTTTTTCCGTGGCGCGAGGTGCTGAGCGCCTCAGAGCTGGATCCGCTGCCCCG
Source organism: Acidobacteriota bacterium (assembly GCA_039030395.1). Classification (NCBI taxonomy): domain Bacteria; kingdom Pseudomonadati; phylum Acidobacteriota; species Acidobacteriota bacterium. The sequence continues at coordinate 48,759 of JBCCEF010000005.1, read as the reverse complement.
TAACTCCCTGTAAGAAAGACCTTTGCCGGATCGAAGTACCCGTCGAGGGGCACTCGCCGGCCCTCTTCATACGCCTCTGTACCGATACGCAACTCATTCTCTTGCATAGAACGATTGCAATATAAGAACAGAAAGATTAGCATAGGCGAATCAGTGCATCCCTACTCGCTCGTTCACAGGAGCCTCCGTTGCGAGTCGAGCAGGGTCCTCGGCGAAGAGGATGCCAACGAATTGAACGACGTTCTCAGCCGAATCGGTGATTTGCAAGACGCTTCACCGGCTTGGCCGAGGATGGAACGACCCGGAGGAGAGACACGATGCAGGACGAACGAATGGACCCCTCCTGTTGGGGATTTCAGCTCATCATCGACTGTTTCGGCTGTGATTTCGATGCCTGCTGCGACTTGGACAACGGCTACGAGTTCCTCGACCGGATCTGCGACCACCTACATATGACCAAGCAAACCCAGCCCTACATCTTCAAAACTTGTGAATCGGCCTTCCCGGGACGCCCGGGCTACAGCGGCTGGGTGCCGATCATCGAGAGCGGTATTCAGATTCACACCTCCGCTCACAACCGCTTCATCAGTGTGGATGTGTACTCCTGCAAGCCCTTCGACATCAGCGATGTGGTGGCCTTCACCCAACGCTGGTTCAAGCCAGTGCACGTCGACACGGCGTTCCTACAGCGCGGCAAGGACTACAAGAAACACGGATCTCTGACGGCAGTCACCACCGCCTGACCGAGCCTGCGGCGCTTTCGCCCAGACTGTCAGTGGTTGGTAGCTTGCGCTGACGGCTTTGAGGCCCGTCAGCTCCCTTCCCTTTGCCGTTGACCGGGAGACCTATGACCTCATCCGACCCCACGATTCACGACCTGGTGGGCATCGGCTTCGGGCCGGCGAATATGGCCCTCGGTGCCCTTCTGCAAGAAGAAGAGGAGGCTCCCGGCGGCCCGTCCCTCCATCGGTGCTTCCTCGAAGCGAGGCTCGACCCCTGCTGGCATCCGGGCATGCTGCTCGAGGGCTCGCTGATTCAGATCAGCGTGCTCAAGGACCTGGTGACGGTGCGCAATCCGCGCAGCCGGTTCACCTTCTTGAGCTATCTGGAGGAGCAGGGGCGACTGTTCGAGTTTCTGAATCTCAAGGATCTTTTCCCGTCCCGGGCCGAGTTCAACGACTATTTGAATTGGGTAGCGGAGCAGCTCGGGCGAGACGTCCGTTGGGGTCGGAGGGTGACCGCCGTCGAGCCCGTCGCGGCGCCCCCTGGCGAGTCTGTCGAGCATCTGCGGGTGGTCTCCCAGGACGTCGCCACCGGCGCCACCGAGGAGCAATGGACCCGCAATGTGGTCGTTGCCACCGGCGGCCGCCCCTGGACGCCCGACGGCATCGAGCTACAGCCGGATGGTCGGGCCTTTCACTCGAAGAACTTCTTGCCCGCCTTGAAAGAGCGCTTTCCGGATCGTGAGGCACCGCATCGCTTCGCCGTGGTCGGCGCCGGCCAAAGCGGGGCGGAGCTGTTCCTCTACCTGATCACCCGTTATCCCAACGCTGAAGTCACGGCGATCATCCGTGGCTACGGCTACAAGCCGGTGGATGACAGTGACTTCACCAACGAGATTTTCTTCCCGTCGATGGTCGACTTCGTCTACAACCTGCCTCCGAACCGGCGCCGCGCGGTGATCGACAGCTACCGTGACGTCAACTACGCGGTGGTCGATCAGCCGCTGATCAAGCGCATTTATCGCCTGCTTTACGACGAGAAGGTCGTCGGCAAGGAACGGGCGCGAGTGCTTCCCTACCGTCGCCTCGTCCGCCTGCAGGAAGAGCCCGGTACCGTGTCCCTGGGACTAGAACACCTGCTCGAAGGCAACCTCGAAGAACGTACTTTCGACGGAGTAGTGCTCGCCACCGGCTTCCGCTGGGGCACCCGTCATCCGCTGCTCAATTCCCTGGCACCCTATCTCGAGACCGAGGACCAGGGCGCCTACCGCATGAATCGCGACTACTCCATCGCCAGCCGGGACGACTTCAAGCCAGGGGTCTACCTCCAGGGCTACGCCGAGGACACCCACGGCATCGGCGAAACGGTGCTTTCCCTGCTGCCGATCCGAGCTCGCGACATCGCCCATTCGGTATTCCGATCTCTCAGCCAAGCGAAACCGGCCGAGCCCGTCTCCCAGGTTCGCTAGCAGGGTGCTGAAGAACTCTTCAGCACCCTGCCACCGAGCCCACAGGGCTCGGCGGCGACTCGGCGCCCCCGCCGGAGGCGCCGTGGACGGGGTGAGCCCGAAAACACTGGTGTTTTCGGGTGAGGGGGCGCCCAGCCCCCTTAAGAGAAAAGCTAGCAGGGCAGCTGAAAGAATAGGCTGAAGGCCTTTTTCAGCAACCTGCTAGAGCACGATCAGCGCCACCCCTGCGGTGATCACCGCCACGGCGAGGCTCTTGCGCAGATCGAGGGTCTCGCCGAACCAGGCGGCACCGATGAGAAGGGAGCAGATGTTGCCGATGCCCCGCTTCAGGGTCTCCACCACGCTGACCAGCACCAGCCGGATGGCGAGGAGCTGGAGGCCGAGGGCGGCCACGCTCGCCAGCAGCGAGGCGGCGAAGATCCAGGGTTTGTGACGCACTTCCCCAAGTTCCCTGAGCTGACCGCGCCCGACCAGCAGAGCCAGAATTCCCAGCGCCACGCCGGTGCACAGCAAGAAGCCGTGCATCGGCGCCGAGGCGTGGCGCAGGGCGACCTTGTCGAGGGCCGGCGTGATCGACCAGGTCACGGCCACGGTCACCATCAACCAGAAGCCCAGGCGACGGCGGCGAAGTTCCGCGTCGCGATCCTCGGCCGAATGCCTCGCCACGGCGCGCTCGGCGCCGCGGGTGGCTTCCCGCTGGAGCTGCCAGGCGCCGATCACCACCAGCACCAGACCGACGATCTGGAGCGGCTTCGGTAGCTCGCCGAGAATCGGTATGGCCGACAGTAGGGTGAACACCGGGGTGAGCGACAGAAGCGGCACGATGACGCTCAGTGGAGCCAGCTTGAAGGCGTGGATGAAGGCGACATTGGCGACCACCGAGAGCACGATGGAGGCAACGGCGGGAGGCCAGTAGCCGGTGGCGGGAAAACCCCCGCCCTCGACCCAGGCCCACAGCCCGAACAGCGGAACCTGCCCCAAAGTCAAGAGGAAGATGAGCGCCGTCGGGCGCACCGTTTCGACCAGCACCTTGCGGGTGACATCGAAGGCCACCCAGGCGAGGCTGCTGGCGACGACCAGAAAGAGAGCGGTTGCAGTCATGGCGAGTCAGGCACGCCGAGACTACACCGGAAGCGGCTCCGGGGGCGGCCCTGGGTCGCAAGAAATTGACACTGAGAGAGACGCCCTGCTACCATTTTCTTTGGCTCTCCCGAGAATGGGCAGGGCTCTGAAAAGAACGATATCGAGAAAGAACACCTTCGAGAGAGAGTTCTCAGGAGTCACGCAGTCCCAATAGCGCGCATCGCTATCAACACCGCACGACATTCCCGTACCTTCAAGCCTGAACCATCCATAGAGAGTCAATCGCTGTAGCAGGAGTCGGTAGGTGCAGTAACCCCCGGACTCCGAGATATCAAATCAACAAGCCGACAGGAGTTCGCAATGCGTACTACCGGCGTAGTCAAGTGGTTCAACGACACCAAGGGTTTTGGGTTCATCACGCCTGACGATGGGGATCGCGATTGCTTCGTGCATCACTCCTCCATCAACGCGGCCGGTTTCCGGTCTCTGCAGGAAGGTGAGCGGGTCGAGTTCGACATGGTGCAGGGCCAGAAGGGCCCGGCCGCGGAGAACGTGACCAAGGCCGAAGCCTAAGAACCACGGCGGCCGAGTGCCGCCACCTCGGTCTTCGCTTTGGCGAGGAACGCAAAAAGGCCACCCGATCGGGTGGCCTTTCTTGATCCAGCGCTCGGCTAGGATTCGGCTCCACCACCGGAAATAACGGTAGAAGTGATCCGGACAGGAAGCGAGCCCGAAGGGCGAGCCGGGCCACAGGCCCGGCTCGAGGGTGAGGTGCGAAAAATCGCACTTTTTCGCACCGAGGGGGGCTTGAAAAGCCCCCCTGGAAATGAAAGCGAGCGCTCCCTAGAGCGCGAGCACCATCTTCGTCATGTCGTGGGCGTCGCCGTCCGGGTCGGTACCGTAGCCCGGGAACTGGGTGGCTTCGAACCCTAAGCCTTCGAGCACCGCCACGGCGTCGGCCTCCAGACCCGAAATGAGCATGCAGGTCAAGTGGCGCAGGCCGTTGGCGCGGGCAATGTCGATGAAATGGTTGACCAGCAGCGAGCCGAGCCCCTCGGCACGATAGCCCGGATCGATCAGCCACTTGATCCGCCCCACCAGGCGGAGCGGTCCACCGGCCCGGCGGTGCAGGGTGGCGTCGGCCACCACTCTGCCACCATCGAACGCCAATAGCGGAAAGGCCTTGCCGTAATCCAGGTTGCGGCCCCACGCCTCGACCAGGGAACGGTCGTCGATGCGGTCCCAGGCGAAGCGCCGGGTCTCTTCCGGTAGCGAACGGAAGAACTCGTAGAGGGCGTCCGTGTCGTTCTCCGTGAACGGGCGGATCAACACCCGGCGACCGTCCCTCAAAGCCGCCTCCTGCGGATATCGGCTAAGCATGACTCCTCCTCAAAACGCGATCACAAGAGTGAGCTTCACGGCCACGGCGGAGCCGTCCGAGAAACGTCCCTCAGATTGGGATGAAAACTCGGGCGCCGTTCCATCTCGAAGGGCCGCGAGGGCCGCGGCCACGAAGGGCGCCCTGTCGATCTTGTCGGCATGAGCTTGAAGAACATATCGCACTTACCGGCATCCCGGGAGGTGGCCGGGATGAAAGTACGGATGGTGGCCGATCAGTCGCCCACTCCCGCCAATGCCTCGACCTGGCCTCGGCTACCCTGCAGGGCCACCCGCTGGAGGTAGATCCCCAGGCCCACCTCACCGCCCAGTTCCTCGCCGCCTCCGGCCCGGCCGGGACCGCCGTGCAGACACTGCGGCAAAGCGACTCCAGAACCCATGGCATCACCCGCGGAGCCCTGCGAGCCGAGGTAGAGGCGGCCGGTGGTGCAGGCGGCGCCGGCCACAAAAGCCCCCAGCCATGCCTCGTCATCACCGTAGGCGGAGGTCACCAGGGTGCCGCCACCCAGGGCCACCAGCCGCGCCGCTTCGGCGGCGGAACCGTCGTAGGGCAGAAGCGTCGCCACCGGAGCGAAGACCTCGCGCCGATGGACCGCCTCGGCGGCCGACGGATCGGCCAGCAGCAGGGTCGGACCAAAGAAGTAGCCCTTGCCGGCATCGGCGCCGGCGCCGTCCACACGCTTGCCGGTACCGTAGACGATTTCCGCCCCGGCGGCCCGCAGCTCCGCCACACCGCGTTCGGCATCAGCGAGCTGGCTGGCGGTAGCCAGCGGTCCCATCTTCACCCCCTCGGCGGCAGGATCGCCCGTGACCACCCGATCGAGGCGTTCGACCAGGCGTTCCCGCACCGTGTCGAGGTGTTCCGTCGGCACCAGAATGCGGCGCACGGCGGTGCACTTCTGGCCGCTCTTCTGGGTCATCTCCCGGGCGACGTCGCGCACGAACAGGTCGAAGGTCTCGGCTTCGAGGTCCGGCGCCAGCACCGCCGCATTGAGACTGTCCGCCTCGACATTGATGCGGGTATTGGTCTGGCGCAGGTTGTCGCGATCACGCAGCTTCAGGGCAGTGTCAGCGGAGCCGGTGAAAGCGAGAACGTCCTGCGGCCCGAGCAGGTCGAGCAAGTTGCCGGTGCGGCCGCAAACGAGCTGTAGCGCCCCCGGCGGCAGGATTCCCGCCTCGATCACAATCTCGGCGCAGCGCGCCGCCACCAGCGCCGTGGCGGTGGCCGGTTTGGTGATCACCGGCATGCCGGCAAGCAGGGCGCAGGCAGCCTTCTCGGCAAAACCCCAAGCGGGAAAGTTGAAAGCATTGATGTGCACCGCCACCCCGTGCCGCGGCACCAGCACGTGCTGACCCCAGAAGCCTTCGCTCCTGGCGAGCTGCACGCCGGCGCCGTCCGTGAGCATCTTGCGGTCGCCGAGTTTCTTGCCGACGAAGGCGTAGTAGGAAAGGGTGCCGCCGGCGCCGTCGATATCGAAAGAACCGTCCGGCGTGGTGCTGCCGTTCGAGCGGGCGGAGAGTTCCAGCAGCTCGTCGCGATGCTCCTTGAGGGCCTTGCCCATCGCCTTCAGGAGCTGGCCGCGCTCGGCAAAGGTCATCGCCCGCAGGGCCGGGCCTCCCAGCTCCCGGGCGTGAGCCAGAACGCGCTCGAAATCGATACCGGCGCTGGACGCTTTGGCGAGTTCCTGCTCCGTCGAAGGGTCGATCAGGGAGGCGAATCCATCCGCCGCCCGGTGCCAGTCTCCGCACACGTAGCTATCGAGAATCTTCATGCTGTGTCTCCTGCTTTTGTCCGATGAGTAGGGGGACGGGTCGGCGGGGATGGCCCGGACAGGCCCGCCGGGTAAGGGTACAACAAAATTCGCGCCGGAAATTACTCCCTTGACGACCTTACCTTGACGCACTTGACGACCACCCCAAATTGCAATATTGTGTGGTTCGCTATGACGAATCCGAACGTCGCACCCGCACCTCTCACCGACTACATCGACCGCATCACCTCCCATTTGCGGGTGGGCCTCGCGGAGCGCCTGACGGCTTGGGACAAGCCGGGCCATTCTCTAGCGGAGATCGGATCGGCGGAGGATCTGGCCCGGCGAATGCTGCAAACGGTACCGGCCCCCTCGCGTTGGGACGACCTGTTGGGCCCCTTTTACAGCACCCGACAGATGGCCGAGCTGTGTGGCGGCATCAGCCGCCAGGCCCTCGCCGACCGGCGGCAGCGGCGCACCCTCCTCGGCCTTGTGACCGCCGACGGGGTGGTGGCCTACCCGGTCTTCCAGTTCGGCGAAGACCACCGGGTGCTCCCCGGTTTGCCGGCGATCCTCCAGGCGTTCGATCCGGAGCACACCGACGACTGGACCGTCGCCGGCTGGCTGGTTGCAGCCCACGGCAGCCTCGGCGACGCCTCGGTGATCGACTGGCTGAGCGGCGGCGGCAATACCGAGACGGCTCTAGAATTGGCCCGCGACACCGCCCGGCGCCACGCCCGGTAGTTCGTTGCCCGAGGCACCCCGGCCGAGGAGGCGGTCACGCCTCCCCTCTCTCACCGCGCCACCCTCCGACCCGTCCGATCTCGCGACCTTTCCGGCCCGCTCGCTGGCCCCGGAAGATGATCTCTACCGCATCGTCCACGAGGGCCTCGGCCCGTGGTGGTTCGGCCACCGCGGCGACGGCCGCTTTGATCTCGAAGCGCCGCACGGCACTTGCTATCTCGCCCGCGAGCCACTGGCGGCGCTGCTCGACGTCATCGGCCCGAATCGCGCCGGAGGCGCCGTCAGCCGGGCCTTCCTGGCGGCCCGGCGCATGCGCCGCTTACGGGTTCCCAAGGTCCACCGCCTGGCGGATTTGGTGGCGCGCCGGGCGACAGCCTTCGGCGTCACCGGAGAGATCGGCCTGATCGTTCCCTACGACTTGCCACAGCAGTGGGCAGGGCGGCTTCACGAGGCGAGATTCGAAGGCGTCGTCTACCGCCTGCGCCACGATCCGGCCGGGGACGAGGGCCTCGCCCTCTTCGGAGCCGCCGGCGAACGCCGAGGATGGCGCCGCGGCCGCGAGGAGGAATTACCGGCCGAGCTGCTCGACCGCCTGGAAGAGGAGTGCGGGATTGAAGTGCTCGACGTTCCGAAGTCTTCGCAGCTCAAATTCGTCGATTCGTAGAACCGCGCCGGATGGTAGCCTGAACTCGCTTCCCGAAGGACGACGCGCAAACCGAGGGAAAGGAAACTCCGTGAGTGATCTAGCCTCGAAGAACTGTGTGCCCTGCCAAGGGGGTATTCCACCGCTGAAGGGTAACGAACTGAAGGACTTTCACCAGCGCCTCGACGGCGGCTGGAACCTGGTGGACGAGCACCACCTGGAAAAGCTCTACAAGTTCGACGATTTCGTGTCCGCCCTCGCCTTCACCCATCGGGTCGGCGAGATGGCCGAAGAGCAGGATCACCACCCGGAGATCTACCTCACCTGGGGCAAGGTTCGGCTCAAGATCTACACCCACAAGATCGACGGGCTGACGGAAAGCGATTTCGTGTGGGCCGCAAAAGCGGACCGCTTGGCGTGACGCTGCGTCCCCTGCTGCTGTGCGGCCTGCTCGCCGCCGGCTTCGCCTGTGCCACCGCCGGGCCGTCGCCGGAGTCAGCCAACGCGGCCGCGAAGGAGGACCTGCCCCGGGTGCTGTTCGAGACCGAGCTGGGCCCGATCGTGCTGCAGGTCGACACCCGGCGTGCTCCCATCACCGGCGGCAATTTTCTGCGCTACGTCGATGAGGCTCGCTACCGAGACGCCCATTTCTATCGCGTAGTCACTCCGTCCAACCAGCCGGGCAACCCGGTGCGCATCGCGGTGATCCAGGGCGGCCTGGGCTTCGACCCGCACCCTTCGGAACTGCCGCCGATCGCCCACGAGACCACCGCCGATACGGGCATCCTGCACCGCGACGGCACCCTTTCCCTGGCGCGGGCCGAACCGGGCACCGGCTCCTCGGAGATTTTCATCTGCATCGGCGATCAGCCGGGACTCGATTACGGCGGCCAGCGCAATCCGGACGGCCAGGGCTTCGCCGCCTTCGGCCAGGTGGTGGAAGGGATGGAGGTGGTGCGGGCCATCCACCGGCTACCGGAGGACAAGCAATTCCTCCTGGAGCCGGTCGCCGTCACCCATGTGCAGCGAGTGGGGGCCGGCAGGGCGAGCGAGGACTAAGGAAACAGGCCTTCCACCGCTCTGCGCGCCGCCTGGGGGTCGACCTCGACCCCTTTTTCGACCAGCGCCTCCCCCACCGTCTCCACCACCCGCGCCAGCCAGTCCGGCCGGGTCACCGAGTAGCCCATATGGCCCACCCGGAAGTAGCGATCGGCAATCTCCGTGTGGAGGCCGCCGGCGACGGACACGCCGAGCCGGCCGATGGCCGCCACCAGGGACTTGTCCACCCCCTCCGGCAGATTGAGAGCGCTCAGAGTATGGGCCGCCAGGTCCGGCCGCACCGGTACCGGTGCCAGCCCCAGTTCCCGCCAACCGGCGCGCAGGGCAACGGACGCCCGCTGGTGTTTCGCCACCCGCTCTTCGATTCCCTCTTCCAGGATTTCCCGCAGGCCGACATCGAGGGCCAACACCAGGTTGGTGGCGGGAGTGGAAAAATAGCGGCCGCGGCGCTCTTCATAGGCTTCCATGATCGACCGCCAGACCTCCCAGTCGAAATAGAGCGGCGGAGCGCCGGCCCGGCGGCGGCGCCCTTCGAGGGCCCGCCGGCTGACCACCTGCAGGGCAAGGCCGGCCGGCAGGGAGAGCGCCTTCTGGGAGGCTGAAAGGTAGACGTCCGCTCCCCACTCGGCCATCTCGAAGGTCTCGCCACCGGTCGCGCAGACCCCGTCGAAGACCGACAGGATGCCCCGCTCCCGGGCTAGCCGGGCGAGCGGCGCGGGATCGATGCGGACCCCCGTCGAGGTGTCGACGTGGGTGGCGAAGAGCACCCGCACATCACCGTAGAGGCCGAGCGCTTGGCGTACCCGTTCGCCGTCCGGAGCATCGCCCACCGGCGCTTCGACGGCCAGCACCTGGGCACCGTAGCGACCGAGGATGATCGCCATGCGATCCGAGAAGTAGCCGGTGCCGACCACCAGCACCCGGTCTCCCTCGGAGACCAGGTTGGCGGCGGCCATCTCCATCGCCGCGGTGCCACCGCCGGCGAGCACGAAGGGCTGGTCGTCCGCCGCCGCCCGCCACACCCGGCGCATGTTCTCGAGGGCCGAGCCGAAGGCCTCGACCAGCTCCGGCGCCAGGTGGCTGGGCGGTGGCGAGGCCATGGCGGCGGCCACCGCCGGCGACACTTCGACCGGTCCGGGAATCATCAGCAGAGGCGACTCACTCATCTCATCTCCCTCATCGGATCCTCGCCGGCCGTTGCGCCGGCATTCGTTTGCGAACGGACCGATTCTATCCGCCACCGCAAGCTGAATTTCGAAGGCTCCGTTCAAAGTTCGCCCTTTCGGTAAGATCCAGAGTGCTCCTTCGTAGGATTGTCGTGACCCACCTCACCCCGCCAACCCACCGCCCGCGCGCCGCCGACCGCCGTTTTCCCTGGCGCCTTCTGGCGCTGCCGATCAGTCTGCTGGTGGCGGTCATACCCGCCGGAGCCTCCAAGGTGCGACTGGAGCCGCGACAGATCGAAATTCCCGGCGCGCCGGCGGCCATCGTGCCCACCGACCTGAACGGCGACGGGGTGCGCGACCTGGCGATTCTGGTGGCCGCCACCCGCTGGGACTCCCTGAGCGTCTCCGAAACCGTCGAGATGGACGAGATCGAAGGCCTGATGGAGGTGATGACGGTGGTGCCGGCGCTGGTCGAGCGGCGGGAACTGTGGTTCTTCCTCGGCCGCGAAGACGGCTCCTACGCCACCGGCGCCGATCCTCTCTCGCTGCCTCCGTCGGTTCTCAGCCTGGCCGCCGGACCGCCCGGCGCACCGCTGGTGGCGCTGACCGACGCGGGGCTCGAGGCGGTGCGTTTGAGCCCCGACGGACTCACCTTCGAGCCGCTGGTCGACGATCCGCCGGTCCTCGCCGGCACCGACGCCTTCTTGCCGGATCTCGACCTGCTCCACGACCTGGACGGCGACGACCGACTGGACTTGATCATGCCCGCGCCGAAAGCGCTGGCCGTCCACCTCTCGAACGACGAGGGTTCCTTCCGTCCGCCGGAGGGCGCCTCCGCAGCACACCGCGTACCGCTACCGCCGGGCGACTCGACGACGACCGCCGCCGCCCTCACTCGGCGCTATCCGCTGCCCCGGGTCGGCGATCTCGACGGCGACGGCGCGCCGGACTTGACCCTCCTCGACGGGCAGGATCGCTGGCGGCGTCTGCACGTCGCCCGCAACGCGGGAGAGGGTCGGTTCAGTTCGCTCTTCGGGCCGTTCGAAGATCCGCCGCGGGACGGCGACGACAGCAGCGGCGGCGACCGTCCTGAAACGGTCTACTTCGGAGATCTCGACGGCGACGGACGGGCCGAATGGGTCACCCAGGAGGATCTCTCGGACGACGATGCGGGCATGCGCAAGGAGATGAAACAGGCCAAGAAACCGCCCTATCGGCTGCGCTTTCACCGCTCCGGCGATGGCTTCGCCCGCCTCTCTGAACCGTATATGGAGTTGACCATCGAAGGCTATGCCTTCGGCGCAGGTGGCAATGACGAGGAAGGGATTTCGCTGCCGGGCGGTTTCCGAGATCTCGACGGCGACGGTCGCCTCGACCTGGTCACCTTGACCGTCGACTTCTCGATGCTTCAAATGGTGCGCATCCTCACCACTCGCTCCTTGAGCGTCGGCCTCGATTTTCATCTCTGGTGCCAGGGTGACAACGGTGTCTTTCGCAAGGTCGACGGCCTCGACCTGTCGGGCAAATTCAAGCTCGACCTGGACGATCTTCGACTCGGCCGGCTATCGCAGTTCGCCGGTGACTTCAACGGCGACGGCAGGGCGGATTTCGTGCAGATGGGCCGCGGCCGGAACGTCACCATCCATTTCGGCCGTCAGGGCTGCCGCTATCCCGCCAAACCGGACGTCACCCTCCGACTGGCCGAAGAGCCCAAGAACCTCCGCCTCGTGCAGGTGATGGATCTCGACGGCGACGACCCTTCGGACTTGGTCGTGATCCAGCCGCTCAAAGCCCGGGAGGCCGGCGTCACCCCGCCGGTACGGCTCGATCTCTACCGCGCGAGGGTCGAACCATGAGGCGGGCGCCTTTCTCCCGCTGCCTCGGCCTGGTAGCCGCCCTGGCGGTGACTTCCATGGCGACCGGCGACCCACCGACGGTGACCGAAACCAGCATCGCGGGGCGAAGCGTCGACCGCGTGCTACTGCCAGCGGTGCCCGGCGTCCCTTCGCCGGCCTGGGTGCTGCTGACCTCCGGCAGCGATGAGGCGCTCCGCATCGACTTCTTCGCACCTCGGCTCTCCGACGCGCCGGTGACGCTCTCCAGCACCTTGCCCGAAGGGAGCGATGCCTTGGCGGTCTTCGACCTCGACGGCGACGGCGACGTGGAACTCCTGGTGGGCGGAGACGGCTGGCTCGCCTCCCTCGGACCGATCGCCGATCTGGCCCGGAGTGAGGGCGACGTCCTTCCTCGCCGCCACGGAAGGGTCGAGGCACCGGGCCTCGATCTCGCCGCAATGGAGCGAGCGGGCCTGCTCGCCGGCGGCGGACCGGACCTGCCCCTGGCCACTGCCGGCCGACTTCGGATCGAGCGGGCAGGCCGCATCGTCGACGAACGCGCCCTGCCATCCCGCGCCCGCCGCAGCGCCACCGGGATCGTCCTCTCCTCGCCTCCGGTCCAACGCTTGCCGGACGGCCGGTGGATCGTCGGACCGGAGGCCCACGGTGATCTCCGGTTGCGCAGCCTGGTCCTGCCGGCAGCGGGCGATGCTGGCAATCGGGTGGAGGCCTGGAGCCGCTTCCGGGGCCCGGAGACCGTGGCAACGGCCCGCTACACCCTGCTCGATGGCGCACCGGCGTTGATCGCCACCACCTTCCGGGCCGACAAACTGGGCATCTTCGAGCGGCAGAAACTCCGCATCTTTCACCTCGGCACGGACCGCACCCGGGAAGGCGGTGGGCCGCAATTCGAGACGATCACCGAGAGCCGGCGATGGCAGCGGGCGGAGGCGCACCTGGTCGAGCTGACCGGCGATGATCGGCAGGACCTGCTCCTCATCCACGCCAAGGGACTGGGCGGCAAAGAACTGCTGGTGGATACTTGGGAAGGCCGCGGCGGCGGACGGTTCGGCCCTGAGAAGCGCCGGTCGGCACTCCCCTTCCAAAGCCTCGACTGGCACTACGGCATGGACCTGACCGGCGACGGCATCCCCGATCTCCTGGCCGCCGGGGAGGACGGCATCACGCTCTTCGCCGGCACTCCGGCCGGGGAAAAACGACCGATCGAGCGCGATCCGCGCTGGCTCTTCCGGCTCCCCACCGTACCGAAAGACGCCGTCGAGGAGACCGAGGTTTCCGTCTCCGTGGGGAGTGACGGCGCCTCTGCGGAGACGATCTATTCCCACTACCACTTCGATGTGGGAACCGAAGGTGTGCTGATCGAACGTAACGTCTCCTGGGGCTCCGAGGCCCGCCTACAGATGTTCTTTCTGGATCCCGCCGGGGCCGGCAGCGAAGTCAAAACCATGAGAATAAAATGCAATAAATAATATAATGCCGCAATGGTCGATCCGAACCAGCCGTCAGCGCCCTTCGGTGGCGCTGACGACGGCAGGCGATTGGAGTTGACCATCGACAGTTCCCTGGACCACCTGTCACTGATCACCTCGGCTCTGCAGGGGATCTGCGAAGATCTGGGCTTCGATCAGGAGGGCAGCCTAGAGATCGAGCTGTGCGCCGTGGAGGCCCTCACCAACGCCATCGTCCACGGCTACTGCGGCGAATCCGGCCATCGGGTGCGGCTGACCGTTGACACCGCAGGCGGCGAACTACAGCTCCGCATCGTGGACGCGGGTCACGCCATCCCACCGAAAGCCCGCCGCCGGCCGCCGGGCCCGGCCTTCGATCCCGAAGACCTGGCGAGCGTTCCGAACCACGGGCGAGGGCTGTTCCTGATCCACCACCTGATGGACCGGGTGGAGATCCGGCGCCACACCGACCGCAACGAAATCCTGTTGATCCGGGCCTTGCCCACAGGGATCCGGGGCAGCTGACGGCACCCCGCTGGCCTCCCCTCCCAAAGAACCCAACACAAGTTGTTTCATCGGTATGCTTTAGAAGAAATCGCCGAAGTCGCATAACAGGGTCCGGATCTGGCACAATGGGAGAGTCGCCGGCTCGCTCTGTCGTCATTTCCCCTCTATGCTCCTTCGATCGTGACTCTCGCTTCGCCGCCCAACGGATCCGCCCCCCGACGCCCGGGAACCCCTCCGTCCACCCGCGAGTTCTACGACCGCCTGGCGGATCACTACCACTTGGTCTATGCCGACTGGGAAGCGAGCATCGAACGCCAGGGAGCGGCGCTCCGGCGCATCCTGCAGGCCAAGTGGCCACAGCCGGTGAAAACCGTCCTCGACGCCGCCTGCGGCATCGGTACGCAGTCCCTCGCCCTTGCCCGGGCGGGCTTTCGGGTGACCGCATCGGATCTTTCGCCGGGCGCCATCGAGCGCGCCCAGCGCGAAGCCGAAGAGCGCGGCCTCGAGCTCGCATTCGCCGTGGCGGACATGCGGTTCCTGTCGGAGGTACATCGCGGAACCTTCGATCTGGTGCTCGCCGCCGACAACGCCATCACCCATCTGCTGGACGAGACGGAAATCTCCCGCACCTTCCAGCAGTTCTACCGCTGCACTCGCCCCGGCGGCGGGTGCCTGATTTCCGTTCGGGACTACTCGCAATTGCCCACCGAGGGAGTGCATTTCGAACCCCACGGCGTGCGGGAGGTCGATGGCGGTCGTCAGGTGTTGTTTCAGGTGTGGAAATTCGATGGTTCGATCTACGAGACCAGCCTCTACCGGGTGACCGACGGCGGCGACGGCGTCTGCCAAACGGAAGTCGGCCGGGCGCTGTACCACGCCATCGCCATCCCGCGGCTGATCCAACTGATGGAAAACGCCGGATACCAGGCGGTGGAACGGATCGATGGAGCGTTCTTTCAGCCGGTCCTGATCGGCCTGCGGCCGGCCTGAAGACCCTAAGGCTCGATCACAAAGTCCGTGTAGCGCTCGACCACCTTCATTCCGCCGCCCGAGAATTGCACCGTTTGGTGGCGTTCGAACGGCAGGCCTCGGTCGTCGAGCCAGAGGGTGCCGACACCCGCCGGGGACCCCTCGACCAGCAATTGGAAGCGAATGCCCCCTCTAGCGACCGGCTCCAACTGTTCCATTCGCAGCCAGTCGCCCACCCCGGTCGCCGCATGATCCGGTGACCAACCGGCGGTCAGCCGGGCGAGGTTGTGGAGCAGACCCATGCGGGTGAGGCCCAGCGCCAGAGCCTCGGCCAGGGCCGGCGGGGTCTCTTCGTCGAAGCGGCCGGCGGCGGACCCTCCGGCCATTCGTCCGTCGGCGGAGGTCAGATCGAGTTCCACCGCCTGGTCGCCAAACAGGCCCGATCCGGTGAGCAGCACCCCGCCATCGCCGCGCCAGGTCGCCGTGCCTTGGAGGACGGTGGCCAGCGCGCCGGTCGACTTGATGTCGTAGCCGAAGGAAACCTTGTCGGCGGCCAACAGCCGCTTTTCCAAGCGCTGCCACCGTTCGGCGGCACTCGGCGACTCCTCTTCCGCCGTGGAGTGGGCAACCGGCGACGATCCACAACCGACCCACAACCCGGCAACGAACAACGTGAGCAGCCCTACGGAACCGATTCGGGCGGGTCGTCCGCTCCGGAAGAAAGATCCGAGCAGGGGTTGATGGTTCAAGAGCGCTCCTTCCGATTGCCGGTCGTGTGGGTGAGACAACATAGAGCCGAGCCGCGAAAACGCTACCAGAGGGCCGGAAAGCGGTCTATCCGCCGCCGAAAACGAAAACGAGCTGGCCCAATCCGGCGAGGAATCCGAGCACCGCTCCGGTCAGGATGAGCTTGATCTCATCCTCCTGAAAGCACGGCCGCAAGAGGTTCTGGAACTCCTCCGAGGGTAACGACTCCATCCGCTGGCGGAGCATCTCCTCCACCACCAGCGCCCGTTCTTCGATGAAGCCCCAGTGATCGAAAGGTTCCGCCGCCACTTCGACGGCCTTGTCGCCGATCGCCCGGCGGATCGCCGCATAGCCGTCCGAGCCCAGGGTGACCTGCGCCGCCGGCAAGAGACTGCCCAGGGAGGACTCCATCACCGGCTCGATATGGCGCCGAATGAGTTCCCGGGAGCGTTCCGCCCGCGGGCCCTTGACCATCGCCCGCATGATCTGCCGGACCGTCACGATCTCCCGGGTCACCAGGTGGCACCAGATCGCCGCCACCTCTTTCTGGCGGCGCAGGAACAGGCCGTGGAGGGTCCAGGGGCCGAAGCGGACCGGATGGAGAGGCCGGAAGATCAGATTGAGGGCGATCCAGTTGGTGGCCCAGCCGACGATCAGGCCGAAAACCGGCAGCACCCAAGCGGCCGGCAGCAGCAGCCACACAGCGAGTTGCACCAGGCCGAAGAGGAAGCCGAAGTAGAAGCCAGAACGCACCAGAAACTTGAACTCGGCGCGGCCGGATTCGATGAACAAGCGATTGAGGAGCTTCTTGTCGCGGCTCAGATGCCCGACCAGCATCACCTTGAAATCGATCAGCTCGTCGACGCTGCGGCCCACTTCGCGCACCAGAGCCTCGATGCGGCCGGGCATTTCTTCCCGTACCCGCAGGTAGATCTGCTCCTTGACCAGCTTCGGTACCCTCCGCCAGAGGGCGCCCTGACCGCTCCAGTACATCACCTCGTCGGTCCAGCGCGGCAAGTGCGGATCCACCGAGCGGGTAACGTGGTGGGAGATGCGCTCCGGCTCCATCTCCTCGAACAACTCCGGCAGAGTGCCCAGCCGAAACATGGTCTTCTCGGCGAAGGTTCCCGCCATCTTGGCGGCCTTCGAGGGGATGATGCCTTGCCAGCCGAGGAAGGGCCGAATGCCCTTGAATTCAAGCGGGTGAAAGGTGAGCTTGATGGCCAACCAGTTGGTGCCCCAGCCGACCACCGCGGCGACGACCGGAATGCTCGCATAGCGCAAGAAGTTCGGCCAGAAATCCGGCTGACGGAGCAGCGATTCGAGCATCGCCGAAACCGTAGCACAGTGCCCCAGGTGGCCTCGAACTGCTGGACCAGCGGATCACTGGGATACCTCGAAGATCACCGAGTGAGCCGGCCGCCGGCAATTCGATAGGGCTGTAGGCGAGCGGTCATCAGACCCTCGGCAACCGCGGGATCCCCCTCCATGATCGCTCGCGCTGCCGCTTCGCCATCCGCCTCGAAAACGACCAAGCCAAAGGTCGAGTCATCGTTCTCTTGGGTCCGCCCAAACAACAGGACTTGACCCTTGTCAACCAGGTCACGAAGGTAGGCCACGTGACGTTCACCACTCGCTGCCTCGGTTGCGGTAGGGCCTTCTTTCAACATCGCCGGACGGGTCGGTTTGAGCACGTATAGAAACTGTTTCATGCCCTGACTCTAGTCGCTCTTCGCCTCACCTTGGAAGGACCGCATAAATCACTGTCCTCACTGCAGGCGAAGACGAGCAGGAAAAAAATCAGCAGATGGAGCCCTTCGAACACCCCGCTTGACAAATGCTAAGAATTTAATATCGTTAGTATAAATTATATGATATTTAAAAGAGGTTATATTCATCTCACCACGGAGAGCGTCTCTCCGTCGCCGGTTGCCGCAGCAGCGGTGGCCTCAAACCACAAGGAGCAACCATGAAGAAAGCACTGTGGATCGTCGTCCTCGTCGCCCTGATCGTCGGCTTCGCCCCCGCCACCATGGCCGAGGAGATCAAGGCGCCGCCGCCGGTCGTCGAGACCGCCGATACCGAAACCCTTGTACCGCAAGACGACACCGTTGAGGCACTCTCCATCGAAGAGCTGCTCGGCATCTCGGTGATGGGCGAAGCGCAGGAAAAGTTCATGTGCTGGCCGGAAACCAACTGTACGACGGACCGGGACTGTGAGATCACCGGCCAGCCCGCCGGCTGTCCCGTCGGCTATTCGCCGACCTGTGAAAATCCCTCCGGCAACGCCTGCGCCGGCACCTGCGTCTGCTGCTAGCAGTTTGCTGAATATGGGCTTCGCCCATTGTTTCAGCTGCACTGCTAGCTCTTCTCGAGGGGGCTAGGCCGGGCCGCGCAGGCGCCCCCTCGCCTGAAAAGAACTAGTCTTTTCAGGCTCACCCCATCCACGGCGCCTACGGCGCCGCCTCGCCCTATGGGCTCGGAGCCAGGTGCTGCCGAGAATCTCCGAACCCGGCCACACCCGATACAAGAGAATGGAAGATGCACCGCCTCCCTCACCCCGGTCGGCGATCAAGATCCTGCAATTCCTCGACATCCTCGACTTCCACCTCGACGATCGGCTCCGGCCTTCGCCGCAGCACCTGCCTCCCGCCCTCGTCACCTTCGATCTGCCTCAACTCTCCAAACAGCGACCGGTCAAACAGCACCGGCGCGCCGCGGCGCCCTCGATGGACTGGCGCCACGACCGGCCCGCCGGTCCGGCGGTAACACTCGATCAGCGAGTCGATCAGGCCCGGGGTCAATCTCGGTTGGTCCACCGGCAGAAACAAAGCGGCCCGTGAGCCGGCGGCCACGGCGGCCAGCCCGGCTCGCACGGAGGTGCTCTGCCCTTCCGCCCAGGCCAGGTTCTCTACGACCCGAAGGTCCAGATCGGCAATCGCTTTCCTCACCTCATCGGCGCGGAAACCCACCACCACCACCAGCTCCGCCAGGTCCGCCGCCAGAACCGTTCGAGCCGCTCGGCGAACCAGCGGTTCTCCTTCGAGTTCGAAGAGCTGTTTGGGAACGGACCCGCCGAAGCGTAACGAACGGCCCGCCGCCAACAGCACGCCGCTCACCGGCTGCCTGCCGCAGCTCACCGGCGACCGTGACGGGCCGCTACCAGCTCCGCCAAAATGGAAACGGCGATCTCCTCCGGCCGGCGGCCGCCGAGGTCGATACCGATGGGGGCGTGGATGCGGGCGATCCGTTCTTCCGAAAAGCCCCGTTCGGCAAGGGCCGCAACCCGCTTCTGGTGGGTTTTCTTCGATCCCAGTGCGCCGATGTAGCGCAGCGGCCGCCGGAGAGCGACCTCCAGGGCCGGCAGATCGATTTTCGGGTCGTGACTCAGTACCGCCAGGTAGGTGCCCTCGTCTAGACGGCAGGCGTCCAGGGCCGCTGGCGGCCAGCCGCGTATCAACTCGTCGGCGTGGGCGAAGCGCTCGGCGGTGGCAAAGGCCGAGCGGGGATCCAATACCACCGTCCGAAAGCCGAGTTCCCGCGCCAGGGTGACCAGGTGGACGGCGACGTGGACCGCCCCCACCAGCACCAGCTCCGGCCGCGGTGGATGGGCCTCGACGAACACTTCCGCGCCTTGCTCTTCCAGCTCCCGTCGCACCGTGCCAAAGGAAGCAAAGGCCTCTTCGGCCGCCGAGCGGCAGCCTTCCTCGAGGTCCGCCGGCAGCGCGGCGCCACGCCGCGGGCCCTCCGGCGACAGCAACACCCGGCGGCCCCGGGCGGCGCCCGTCAACACCGTGCCGGAAGCCACCAGGCGGTCGCCGCACAGGTCCGCCCGCAGCGCTTCGAACACCGGATCCCCGGCTATCACCGCTTCCACCCACACCTCGATCCTGCCGCCGCAGGATAGACCCACCGCCCAGGCCTCGGCATCGGCGACGCCGAACTCGAGGAGCCGCGGCTCGCCGCTTTCCAGAACCGCCATCGCCCCTTCGACCACCGCCCCTTCGACGCAGCCGCCGCTGACCGAACCGGCGACGGCGCCGGAGGGAGCCACCACCATCTTGCCGCCAGGCCGTCGCGGCGCCGAGCCCCACACGTGAATC
This sequence comes from Acidobacteriota bacterium, assembly GCA_039030395.1. Taxonomy (NCBI): domain Bacteria; kingdom Pseudomonadati; phylum Acidobacteriota; species Acidobacteriota bacterium. Next base: position 29,094 of record JBCCEF010000005.1, on the reverse strand, counting down.
ACCGTCGCCAGCGCCACCCGCCCCTCCACCGCCAGCAGCCGGTCGAGATCTTCGAGAACGTCTCGCATAGGGGCATTCTAGTGCTCCGCGGGCCACCACCGGGGAGCTTGCCTCGGGATCCTCGATAGGGCACGATGAACCGACAACCGCCGGACGACCGATGACCAGAAAGCCCGACCATCCGCTCCCGTGGAGCGCCTTGACCTTGCTCCTCGCGGTGCTCCTCACCGCCTGCCAGACCACTCCCTCACCGGCAGACTCCGACCTCCAACGCCTGCAGGGCGAGTGGAACTGTCGAGGTCCCGGAGGCCAATGCTGGGTGACCGTTTCCGGCAGCTCGCTCCGCTTCTTCGCGCGAGACGACTTCTGGTACGAAACGACCTTCACCCTTCGTGCCGACCGAGCCCCGAAGCAACTCCACGCCACCATCGTCGAGGACAGTCAGCCGGACGAGGACGACGTCGGCACGGTGATCGTGACGATCTACAAGTTTGACAACGGCACCCTGACCTTGGGCCTGATCGACCACTATCAAGACCCGCCCCCGACCTCGTGGGTGGGTGATTGGGAATGGGTGAGAGATCGCTACGACCTCACCAGGACCACGAGGGTTCCATCAGGCGAGTGAAACCACACCGAAAGCGGGTGGAGGTGCCTGTAGATGCAAGGAGTGGGGTTCTCGGCAGCCGCAGGCACTGGTAGTACGCCGAGGAGTGCCGGGGTTCTCACGACGCCGCAGATGCAGGTGCATCCGCTCGCGCACTCAAGTCTTCCACCTTCTGTGGGCCCACAGCCACAACTCCGGAGTCTTTCGGATTTCGTCCTCGAGCACCGCCAAATACCGCAGCGTCAGTGCCGCATAGGCCTCCTCGCCCCGCGCCGCGGCCGCCGGCGGATGGATCGCCGGCTCGAAGCGCAGTTCGTAGCGACCGCCCGGAAGCGGTTGGCAAAACAGCGGCACCACCGGCGCCCCGGTGCGAATCGAGAGCTGCGCCAAGATCGGGCTGGTCCAAGCCGGCCGGCCGAAAAAGGGCAGCAACATGCCGGCCGAGGGGCGGACTCGCTGATCGATCAGAATGCCCACGTTGCGGCCCGTCCGGATCGACCGCAGGATGCCGAAGGCGGCACCTTTCTTGGCAATCACCCGGCTACCGAAACGCTCGCGGAGGCGCAGGATTTCGGCCGCCAGATAGGGGTTGTCCGGCGGGCGGGCCACGAAATCGATGCCGCCGAATCTCTTGCTCAGGGCGTGGGCGGCGATCTCCCAGGGACCGAAGTGACCGGTCATCAAGAACACCCCACGGGAGGGGTCGGCGCCCACCGCTTCGTCGAGGTGGCTGAGGCCCGCCAGATCGACCCAGCGATCGAGCTGCGGCAGCACCCTTCGCTCGATCGCCAGGGCCTCGCACAGAGCGGCGGCGAGATGCCGCAGGCTGCCCCGGGCGATCTGCCTGCGCTCGGCCAGCGACCGTTCGCCCATCACCAGGGCCAGGTTGTCCAGAGAGCGCCGCCGAAGGGAGGGAACGAGCCGGTAGGCCCATCCTCCCAGTCTGCGGCCGAACCGCCGAACACCCTCCGGCGACAGACGCTTCAGGAAAGCCTGCACGGCTCGGTAGCCGATCATTTCGAGGCGATGGCGAAAGGGCGCGTTCTTCATCGCCGGCAGTGTATCGGGATCGTCCGGCCGGTGGTGATGAATTCGTCGCCCCTAGGCCACGGTGTGATCCAGCCGACGCGGTAGGGCGACACCCCCTATAATTGAGTGTTCAGCGCGAGTGAAGCCCTTCGGCTATCCCGCTTCGTCGAGCTTGCCGCACCTTCTAGACGACTCCCTCATGGCGAATCCAACCTCCAGACCCTCGCTTCGATTTGGCGGCGTCGTGCCGATACGCCCGCCGACGACCCGCGCCAGCCGCTACGAGCGGCGGCCGGGGGGCGAAGGCAACGAAGACCAACATCACCTGCGCTGCCGAGAGGCGCCCAACCTGGAGGTGGTGATCGATCGAGAATTCAGTTTCAGCGAGGCCGAGGCACGAAAGCTCGGCGAGCGGGTCATCCTGCTCGATGGCGCCGGGGCTTTCGCACCGTTGCGGGACACCGCCAAGCATCTCTACAACCTCGACCACCATGAAGGTTGCGTGCGGGCATTCACCCTGGCGACTTGCGAGCAGGCGCTGATCATGGTGGTGCAGGGTCTCGAACTCGGCCGCGGCAGCTGGCGCATCCTCGCCAACGAGCCGGACCTGGATACCGTTTTCGCCATCTGGGTGCTGCTCAACCACCGACGGTTGCTCGAAATGGACACGGAACGGCTCGACGAATTCCTGCCCCTGTTGCGGTTGGAGGGCGCGATCGACGCCAACGGCTACAAGCTGGCCCAGTATTGCGGCCTGCCGACGGACCTTCTGGCGCGAACCCGGCGCCGCCTCGATGCCCTCCAGGAGGCCGAGAAATCTCTCAAGGCGAGCGGCGAGTGGACCCAGATGGATCCGCTCGACTACACCACCCGAATGCTCGACACCCTCGACCGGCAAACCCTCCCGCCGGCCGATCTCGAAGTTCCGACGGAGGTCGAAAAGGACTACGGACACTTCGACATCGGCGGCGACCGGGTGGCGGTGGTGGTGCGGGACGAGGCCGGCATCTACGAAGTGGAAGAGCGGCTGCGAGCGGCCTGGGGCGACCGCCTCGGCATCGTGGTGCTCGAGAAGGAACCCGGCCACTACACTCTGCGCCTGACCGCCGCCCTCGCCGGTATCGACCTGGGCGCCGCCTACCAGAGCCTCAATCTCGAGGATCCGGCGGTGGACGGGCGGCCGCGCTCCAAACGCTGGGGTGGCTCCGACGATATCGGGGGCTCGCCGCGGCCCTCCGGCAGCGCCCTGACACCGGCCCAGATCGGTTCCCTGTTGGAGCGTATCTACACTCGGCGGGGAAGCTCCGTCGGCCTGCGCGGCGTGGCCCTGGCGGCGTTCTCCCTACCGCTCGCCGTCGGCGCCTTCGTCGCCGGTCGCGAAATTCCCTGGCCGGGCCCCTGGAGGAGCGCCTGGGGATTGTTCGCGACGGCGGTCGCCATCGGCCTGCTGGCCACTTTCGGTAGCCGATGGGCCAGCCGCCGGCGGCTCTGGCTGTTCGGATTCCGGCGACCGGCCTTCGACGGGATCAGCATCACCTTGACCCTTGGCGGCGCCCTCCTGGCGGCGGGCTTCGCTTGGCGCGCCATCCCCCTGGCGGGCACCAACCCCCCGGAGGCCACGGAAATTGCCGCTCTGGCGGTCGCCGCCGTCGCCCTGGAGAGCCTATGGCGCGGTTACGCCCACGGCCTGCTGCGCAATAGCTTCCTGGCGACCGGCAAGCAAAGCTCGCAGCTCAACCCCGCCATTCTCGGATCCGCGGCACTCACCGGCGCCACCGCATTCATCGCGGCGACCACCGGCTGGCTGGAGGCGATGCCGGCGCCGGTCCCGGTCTGGGATCCTTGGTTGGTGACGGTACTGGCCACCGGCGGCGCCCTGCTCCTCGGCCTGCTCCGGGAGCGCACCTTGAGCCTCTGGCCCGGCGCCCTGGCGGTGGCGGCCGGCTGGATCGCCCGGCGGGTGATCGAAATCCTCTGACGACCCACTGATCGAGCGATCCAAGACGCTTTTCAGACCATGACCGAAATGGCCTCCTTCAGCCTGCGCCTGCTGGCGACGGCGATCGCCCTGACGCTCCTTGCACCGGCAGATCGCGCCGCCGGCGGAGAGCCGCTGTTCACCGACGTCACCGCTGCTTCGGGGCTCGATTTTGTTCACTTCAACGGCATGACCGGCGACTTGCTCTTTCCGGAGATCGCCGGCTCCGGCGGTGCGCTGTTCGACTTCGACGGCGACGGCGATCTCGATGCCTACCTCGTCCAGGGCTCCCTGCTGACCCGGGAAGCGAAGCTTGAAGACGCCCTCATCGCGCCCCGCGGGGCGCTCACCGACCGCCTGTTGCGGAACGATCCGGGACCCCGCGGCACACCGCGCTTCACCGACGTCACGAAAGCGAGCGGCCTCGAGGCCGAGGACTACGGCATGGGCGTTGCCGCCGGCGACTACGACAACGACGGCGATATCGATCTTTACGTCGCCAACCTCGGTTCGAACCGGCTGTGGAGAAATCGCGGCGACGGCACCTTCGAAGACGTGACAACGGCAAGCGGGAGCGACGACGACCGTTGGAGCATCGGAGCCTCCTTCGCGGATTTCGACGGCGACGGTTGGCTGGACCTGTTCGTCGTGAACTACGTGCGCTTCGACGTGGAAAGAAACGTCCGCTGCTTCGAGAAGAGTAGTCGCTTGGACTACTGCGGCCCCGCCGCCTTCGATGCGGAAGCCGACCGACTGCTGCGCAATCGCGGCGACGGCACCTTCGAAGACGTCTCCCTGACCAGCGGCATCGGACGCCAAAAGGGTGCCGGCCTGGGAGTGGCGACGGCGGACTTCAACGGCGATGGCCGATTGGATTTCTACGTCGCCAACGACGGCATGCTGAACTTCTTGTGGACCAACCGCGGCGACGGCACCTTCGAAGAGGACGCCCTGTTCGCCGGCATCGCCGTCAATCGCAACGGCAAGGCCGAAGCGAGCATGGGGGTGGACGCCGGTGACTTTGACGGCGACGGCGACGCGGACCTGTTCATGACCCACCTGATGGGCGAAACCAACACCCTGTATATCAACGACGGCAGTGGCCTGTTCGAAGATCGCACGGTGGAAATGGGCCTCGGTGAGAGCAGTCTGCCCTTCACCTCCTTCGGCACCGCCTGGTTCGATGCCGATCTCGACGGCCGCCTCGACCTGGTGATCGCCAACGGTGCCGTCTCCTTTACCGACCGGCGGCCGGGACCGGAAACGCCGTACCCTCTGGAACAACCCAACCAGTTCTTCCGGCAGCGCTCGGACGGACGTTTCGAGGACGCCAGCGCTGAGGCTGGCAAAGCCTTTCTCGGTCCAGAGGTGAGCCGCGGCCTGGCCCTCGGAGACCTCGACAACGACGGCGACGGAGATCTCTTGTTGATCAACAACAGCGGCCCTGCCCGGGTGCTTCTCAACCGGTGGGGGGATGACCGACCCTGGTTGGGTCTGCGTCTCGTGACCGGCGAGCGCGACGCCTTCGGCGCGCGGGTCGAGCTGCTAGCGGCGGCAGATGAGGCCGCCACCAAGAACCCCAAGAAGAGCCGGTGGGGACGGGTGCGAAGCGACGGTAGCTACGCCTCGGCTCACGATCCGCGGGTGGTCTTCGGCCTGGGCGACGACTTTCAACCGCAGTCCGTTCGGGTGTACTGGCCCGATGGATCACAGGAAACCTGGCCGGCACCGCCCCTCGGCCGCTACACGAGCCTCGTCCAGGGAGCGTCGACCCCTTCGCCGGCCGAATCAAAGCAGGGCGAGCCAGGAGAGCCTCCGCCCGCCGAGGAACGAACCCCATGAAACGTACCGTCTTCGCCGCCCTCATCTTCCTCCTGACGACCCCCACCGGCGTCCTTTCGACACAGGCCCAGGAGACCGATGGCGAGACTTCCGGCGCCGTACCGATCCCCTCGGTTGACCTGGATGCCCTGGAACAAGACGTGGCGGACCAGATCCGCGCCCAGCGCCGGGAGGTCGAAGAAGTCCTCCACCACCCCCGGGCGACGAACCTGCGCAAGGCCAACGCCTACGGCGACATGGGCCGGGTGTTTCATGCCTACGCCCTCGCCGAAGCCGCCGAAGCCTGCTATCGCAACGCCCTGCGCTTCGCGCCGGAGGACTTTCGCTGGCCCTATTACCTGGGGTACCTGCTGCAGCACAAGAGCCGCCTGGAGGAAGCGATCACCTTCTACCGGCGCGCCCTAGAACTGCTGCCGGTGAGCATCGCGGCGCAAGTCCACCTCGGCGAGATTTACCTCGCCCTCAACCGCCCGGAGGAAGCCAAGAAATTCTTTCAAGGTGCCCTGGACGTCGGCCCCAAAGAACCCGCCGCTCTCGCCGGCCTGGGGCAGGTCGCTTTGTCGCAGAAACGTTACAACGACGCGGCGGGCCACCTTGGCGATGCCCTGGAGCGAGTGCCGCAAGCCCGCATGCTCCACTATCCCCTGGCCCTCGCCTACCGCGGCCTGGGAGACGAGGACAAGGCCCGCTGGCACCTCGCCCGGCGGGGCGAGGTGGGAGTGCGGCCGCCGGACCCGCTGATCAAGGAACTGGAAGCCTTCCGCAGCGGCGAACGAGTGCACCTGCTGAGCGGTCGCGCCGCTTTCCGGGCCGGCCAATTCGAAGATGCCATCGCCGGCTTCCGCAAGGCCGTCGCAGCCAAACCCGACAGCGCCCGGGCGCGCATCAACCTCGCCACCGCCCTGTCCGCCGCCGGGCAGGCCGAGGAAGCCGAGAAGGAACTGCGCATCGTCATCCGCGTCGCCCCCGAAAACCCCACCGCCCGCTACAACTTGGGCGCCCTCCTGATCGCCCGAAATGCCTTGCCGGAAGCCCTTGAGCAGCTGCAAAAGGCCGTGCGTCTGGCGCCGGAGGACGCCGCGGCACGGCTAGACCTGGCCGAGACCCTGGAGCGTAGCGATCGCTCCGCCGAAGCGCTCCCCCACTTCGAAGCGGCGCGTGAGCAAAGCCCCGGCGAAGTCCGCGCCTGGGTCGGCTCAGCGCGCATCCACGCCGAGAACGAAAACTGGCAGGCTACGCGCGATTTGTTGGAAGAAGGCCATCGGCTCCTGCCGGAGGACGGCCGCCTGGCGCACGCCCTGGCGCGCCTTCTCGCGGGCTCTCCGGATCGCTCGCTGCGCGACGGCGAGCAGGCCCTCGATCTGGCGCGCCGCGTCTTCGAGGCCAAGGCGGTACCCGCCCATGCCGCCACCCTCGCCTTGGCCCTCGCCGAGCAGGGTCGCTGCGACGAGGCCGCCAAATGGCAGCAGCGAGCCGTTGACGAAGGCCTCGCCTCCGATGCCGCCCGTACCGCCCTGGCCCTCTACTCCAGCGGGCCGCCCTGCCGCCCACCGGGCGAATGAATTTCTTTTGTCCGCACCCGAAACGTTTTCGCCGCCTCGTGCCACCCCTGAACAGAGCAGGCAATAGATATGCAAAAGAGCTCACAAATACAAGGGTCTTCGGCCCAAAGCCAACCTCTACTCATGGTATCGTAGAGATGGTTTCAGTGCGTCTTTTAGGCCTGTCTCAGTCACTCAGGCAACATCCCGCGGAAGCCGTTCGAAGCGACCACACGGCGTGGTCACGGTTGCCGCGGGAGCGAATATGAGAGGAGTCCAGTTCATGAAGTCCATTCAACGAATTAGCGTGATCGTCGCCGTACTCAGTCTTGTCCTGAGCGGTACCGCCTTCGCCAACGAATCCGCCGACATGGCGGTGGTCATTCCGGGTAGCGCCGCCATGCAGTGGGCGCCGGCGGTCCCCTATGAATCGATGTCGCTCCGCGTCTCCGGTCCGGACGTCTCCATGGAATACTTCTTCGGCCCGTCCGAGCTGCCGGTGTTCAGCGTGTTCGACGAGTTCGGCAACGTCTACCCGGACGGCACGTACAGCTGGGAGTTCCGCCTTTCGCCGGTCTTGCCGGAAGGGGTGAAGCGGGCCCTCGCCGATTCCCGCGAGCGCGGTAACGACGGCGAAGTGGCACGCCAGCTCAAGCGCTCCGGCCTGGTGCCGGCCGAGGAGTTTCTCGTCCAGTCCGGTTCCTTCACCATCGCCGGCGGTTCCATCGTCGACGGCAGCCTGGTCGAAGAGGCGCGCCGCGGGGCGCCGATCAGCGTTGACGCTCCGGCCCGCTCCGGCGACGGCCCCACTCCGATGAGCGCCGCCGACCAGGTGTTCCTTGACGACGTGATCGTCGACGGCAGCCTGTGCGCCGGTCTGGACTGCGTCAACGGTGAGAATTTCGGCTTCGACACCATCCGCATGAAGGAGAACAACCTCCGCCTCCACTTCGACGACACCAGTGCCACGGCCAGCTTCCCGAGCAACGACTGGCGCCTGACGGCCAACGAGTCCGACAACGGTGGCGCGAACAAGTTCTCGATCGACGACGCCACCGCCGGCCGCAGCCCCTTCACCATCGAAGCGGGCGCCAACGCCAACACCCTGTACGTCGAAGCGGACGGTGACGTCGGCATCAAGACCGCCAACCCGGTGGTCGACATCCACATCGTCGAGGGCAACACTCCGACGCTCCGCCTGGAGCAGGACGGCTCCGACGGCTTCACCCCGCAGATCTACGACATCGCCGCCAACGAGGCCAACTTCTTCATCCGCGACGTCACCAACGGCTCCCGGCTGTTTTTCCGCTCGAAGCCCGGCGCGCCGGAAGACTCGATCTTCATCGCGGCAGACGGTGACGTCGGCCTGGGTACGGACAACCCAACGGACGGCGCCGATCTCGACGTGGTGGGAAATGCCTCCGTCGGCGTGTTTCAGGTGCGCACCAGTGACAGCGGCACGCGAGTTTCCATGGCGGCCGCCGGCACTGCAGGCTTCGTCGGCACCCAGTCCGATGACCCGCTGGTTTTCAACACCAATACGGCTGAGCGCATGCGCATTCTCAGCACCGGCCAGGTGTCTATCGGCTGCTTCTCCAGCCTGGGCAGCAACGATTTCGTGGTGTCGGGGACTCAGGATGCCGTGACCGACTGCAGCTCTGCGCCGGCCTCCACCCTGCAGGCTGGTGCGACCACCTTCACCGCTTCTTCGTCGCGTCTCTACAAGACGAACCTGCAGCCGATCCCGGCGCAGGGGATCCTCGACAAGATCGCCGCTATCGACGTCTACAACTACGACTTCATCGATGGTCCCGAGGATGTGATCGGTCTGGTGGCGGAGGACTTCCACCAGGTCTTCGGCAAGGGCTCGGACAAGATGCTCAACGGCCAGGAGGTCCAGATGGCCCTCTGGTTGGCGGTGCAAGAGCTGTCCGCTAGCAACGCTGAGCTGAAGCGCGAGATCGAAGCGCTCAAGGCCGCCTCCGCGGCGCCCTGACCCACCTCGCTTTCAGGTCTTTCGTCTAGGAGCGCTCCTTCCCGCTAAGGGGAGGGGCGCTCTGCCCTCTCCGGCTCGATTCGCAGCCAGTCCACTCCCAATCCCACCCGCGGTCCCCGCTCCGCCTGTAGGCGGTGCAGCTCTGCCGCGTCGACTTCGAACAGCAAAGTGGTGTCGCTACCGGGTTCCACCTGTTCCCGGAAGAGTTGGCCCTGGTAGGTACCGGGGCCGGTCCTGCGCAGGGGAATCGGCTGTGCCGAGGCCTGCAGACGCAAGCTGTTCAACAGCTTGTCGGAAAGCCCATTGGCGATGCGCAGTTCGAGGCGGTAGGACCGCGGCTGTAGCGGAAGGTGCAGGGCCGCCCGCTCGTGCAGCATGAAGCGGTAGGTGATCCCCGAGTCGTTCTTGCGTAGCCCTCCCCAGCCCGCGCCGACCAAGCGGTCCTCGTCGAACTCGTAGGCGAGGTGCTCCAAAGATTCGCCAGCGGTCCGCCCGCTCGCCACCACCGGCGGGACCTTGAGGAATCGCGGGTGGCGGGCTCCCCCTTCCTCCAGCAGCGGTCCAGGGTGGTAGCTCAGGTCTCCCGGCTGCAGGGAATACCAGCGGGGCAGAGTTTCCAGCAGGGAGATCCGGCCGTCCCGATCCCGCTCGAAGACCAGCAACCGCTCATAGTCCACGTCCCAGGCGAGCTCAGGGTGCAACCAATCCGGCTCGATATGGTCGACTAGAGCACTCTCCCTCCCGAACTCGCACCGCTCGCCTCGCCTTGGAAAGAAGGGATAGCAAACCTGGGCGTTGAGCCCTTCCAAGCCATACAGGTACGTCAGCGCAGCGCGGAAGTAGCGGCTGTAGGGAAAAGACTGCGGAGAAATCGCCGCCGGATCGCCTTGGTCGATCAGGAGCAACAGCTCGACCTCCGGCTCGATTCTCGGAGCCGCGCGGAGAATGCCCGCGAGCACCCGCTGTTGGTTCCAGGACACCTCCGCGAAGGCGCGGTGCTGGGCCGTCAAGTGCACCGTGCCGAGCAGAACGCCCAAGCCCGACGCCACGGCGAAGAAAAGTCGTCCCCCGGGCAACCGGCGGGAGCAGACCCACCACAGGATGGCCGCCGCCATCAGCCCCCCGCCGACGGAAGGGAGAAACAGGGTTCGCCAGGTGGACGCCCGCACCTGGGTCGGCAAGTACATCAAGAAACCCAGCGCGACGATCGCCGACGCGGCGACCGCCACGAGCATCGAGAACCGCGCACCGCCTTTGGTTTTCGCATCCTTGCACGGCCCTAGAGCCGCCACCGCGAAGCCTGCCAATGCGGCGGATAGCAACCCGATCGCCAGGTCGCCCCAGCCTGCCGCCTTGAGGCTTTCGAAGGCCTCCACCCAACCGACCCACAGCACCCGGGCGTAGGCACCGCCCAGAGCGGCGAACATATTGGCCAAACGCTCGCCCCCTTGCTCGAAGGCCAGAATCTCGGCGTTGTAGGTCTCCACCCCGGAGGCGAAGACCAGAACATAGCGGCCGACCAGCAGCAGCAGCGTGCCGTACCACAAGAGCGAGGCCTTGAGGCCATCGGCCGCATGATTCTTTCCCAACGCCAGCAGCAGCAACGGCGCCGCCCAGGCCAGCGGGTAGCCCGCTTCGTAGACGAGCAAGGTGAAGGCCAGCAGGGCCAGGGTCGCCAGAGCCAGGCCGAGGCGAAATCGCCGGGCCAGTTGGAGCAGCCACCAGATGGCGACCATCAGGTACATCAAGTGACCATGAATCACCGTCGTGCGCAGGGTCATCTGCCCGGTATCCGCCGGATGGAGCACGAACAGCAGCGCCGCCGCCAGGGCGAAGGCCGGCTTCGCCCGCAACTCCCGCAAAACCAGAAACAGGGCCATCCCTTTGCCCCACATGTACACCAGATGCAGAAGATTCTGGCCGACGAAGGAGCCGGGCGTGAGCAGGAAAGGAAAATAGGTCTGCAGATAGCCCATCGGCCGCAGAATCTGCTCATAGAGCGCGAAGGGACTCATGCCCCGGCCGAAGCGGTCGAGGTAGAGCCACTCCTCCACGGTACCGCCGACGGTGAATCCGAAGGGTAGCCATAGGGCTCCGCAGAGTAGCGCCAGAACACCTGCCGGCAGACACCAGTCCTGACGCCACCACTCTTGAATCCGGTCGAGGACGCGCTTCAACACTTGAACTCGGAGATACAGTCGATCACGTAGGACTGGGATTCCGCATCGAGATCGTTGTAGAAGGGAAGCCTGAGCAGTCGTTCCGAGACATCCTTCGCGACCGGACACGGTCTCACCATGGGCCGGCCCGCCCAACTCTCGTGAAACTCGCCGAGATGAAGGGGAACGTAGTGAAAAACCGCCAGGATGCCGGCGGCTTTCAAGTGCTCGATGAGGGCCCGGCGCGCCTCCCGGGAAGGCAGCAGCAGATAGAACAGATGGTAGGCCTGCTGACAGTGCGGCGGCACCACCGGTAGGGTCGCACCCGCCCCTTTCGCCCACTCGTTGAGGCCCGCGAGATACTCCTCCCAAACGCCTTGACGGTGCTCCTGAATGGTCTCAGCGGCTTCCAATTGGGCATAGAGGTGGGCGGCCAGCAGATCGGCCAGGCCGTAGCTCGAGCCGACGTCCACCCAGGTGTAGCGGTCTACTTCGCCGCGAAAGAATCGGCTGCGATTCGTTCCTTTCTGCCGGATCACCTCCGCCCGGTCGACTAGCTTCGGATCGTGAATCATCAAAGCCCCGCCCTCGCCGCAGGAAATGTTCTTCGTCTCGTGGAAACTCAACGTGGCCAGCGACCCGAAGGTTCCCAGAGCCTTGCCCCGGTAGCTGCCGTACAGCCCGTGGGCATTGTCCTCGACGACCCCCAGGCCGTACCGACCGGCCAGTTCCATGATGCGAGACATCTCGCACCCCACCCCGCCATAGTGCACCGGAACGATCACCTTGGTGCGGTCGGTGATCGCGCCTTCAAGCAGGTCTTCGTCGAGATTCAGGGTATCCGCGCGAATATCCACGAAGACGGGGGTGGCCCCTCGCAGCACAAAGGCGTTCGCCGTGGAAGGAAAGGTGAACGCCGGCATGATCACCTCGTCGCCGGGACCACACTCCAGCAGCAGTGCGCACATTTCCAGCGCGTGGGTACAGGAGGTCGTCAGCAGAACCTTCGAAGCGCCGGTGTGTCGCTCGAGAAGCTTCTGGCAACGGACGGTGAAATCACCGTCCGCGGAAGTCGCTCCGCGCCGAACCGCCTGCTCCATGTAGCGGAGTTCGTTCCCCATCAACACGGGTCGATTGAAAGGAACTCTGTAAGTCGACACCACACCTCCTCCCGACCCACCACGGAGACCTCGCCCGATCCGGGCTCGAAGCCCTCAGCCGACCCTCAGGATTGAGAGTCTCGGCTCCAGCGGTGATACCAGACCTCCACGCCGATCGGGAAGATCCCGGCCCGCATGGCTACTCGCTGCGTTCTGAGATTCTGTCCTTGGGTCACGGTAAATACCCGCTCGGCGCCGGCATCGAAAAACCAGCGGATCCCGCGTTCCACGAGCACCTGCCCGAGACCACGAGCCTGGGCGACTGGGGCGACCGACAGCAGGTCGAACTCTCCCACGCCGTCCTGCAGGCGACCGGCGGTATAGCCCACAGGCTCGCCGGGGGCCCCGGCCACCAGCACGAATCCCGACTCGGCAGTGAACACGTTCTCGATCCACTGCTCATACAGCGCATCGCACAGGGTATCGGGGAAATTCGGATCGCGATAGAAACGCGAATGCCTGAAGGTATCGCGGGATAGCTCGCGCAGGCCCGGCAGATCTTCCTCGACGGCGGGACGAATCGAGATTCCCGGCGGCAAGTCCCGCGGTGAAAGCGAACGCGCTGCCTTGTCCGCCTCCATTCTCAGCCGGATGTCGACCAGCCGGAACCCCAGATCTTCGGCGACCCGGACGGTGCCCTGATCCGCCGATTCGGCTAGAAAGTACAGGCAATCCACCTTCTCCTCGTCGACCCGTTCGAGGATCTGCCGGCCGAGATCCGGGGTCAGCCGCTTCGCAACCACGCGGGCGATCCGACAGCCGAAGTGATCGCTGTCCCAGGCGAGGATCTCAACGAGACTTCTTACATCCATCTCGATCTCACAATCTTCAGGTGGGTCGCGCGCATGGTGGCTCTAGCCGGGATTCCTGACGGTGCCCTCTCCGCCGGAGACTTCGCGCGCCACATAAGGCGGACGATCCATCAGGCGGAAGTGCATGCGGGCCAGATACTCGCCGATCACTCCAAGCGCCAGCAGTTGAACTCCGGAGAGGATTGCGATGATCGAGGCGAGGAAGGGAAAGCCCGGCACCGAGCCACCCTCGATCACGTACCTGCCGACCACATAGACCAGCACCAGCCCGCCGAACAGCGAGAAGGCGAAACCCATCAAGCTGGCGGCCCGCAGGGGCCGGACCGAGAAGCCGGTCATCATGTTGAAGGCCACGCCCAGCAGCTTCGCCACCGTGTAGTTTGAGTGGCCCTGGCTGCGCGGCTCGTGGCGCACCGGTACGTGAGAAAACCGACTGGCTCCCCAGGTCAGCAAGGCATCCAGGCAGACGAAGGGACCGTTGTAGCCGGCGAAGCCGTTCCGCACGGAAGTGCGAAAGGCGCGGAACGAACTGGCGTGACGCCCATGTTCCACCCCCATGGCGGTCTTCAACACCATCCTGCTCACCAACGAGGCCAGGTTTCTCGGCAGATCGTGCTCCGGATCGATCGGCGGCCCGTAGACCACATCGAATCCCTCGGCGAGCCGCTCCAGCAGTCGAGGTACCTCCTCCGGAGGATGCTGGAGGTCGTCATCCATGGTCACGACCACCCGGAAGCGCGCCGCTCGGATGCCGCACAGCAGAGCGTTGTGCTGACCGAAATTCCTCACCAGGTCGATGCCCACAACCCACGGCTGGCTCGCCGCCAATTCCTCCACCTTTCGCCAGCTCCCGTCGCCGCTGCCGTCGTTCACCAGGATCAGCTCGAATCGCCTCGCCACCGTCGGCAACACGCGTCCCAGTCCCGCCACCAGATCGGCGAGGGAGTCTTCGCTATTGAAGACCGGAACCACGACGGACACCCCCTCCGGTAGACGATCCGGACGGGTAACGGGCTGAGACATTTCTACGATCTCTTCATCGAGGAAAGGAGAGTCGACACCGCCAGGCTGCAATGGGCTACGAACTGACCGATTCTACCACCGTGCGCAAGGAGCCCTGCTGCCTCGGGGATCCTCGAGGCGCTCGAGTGCGTGAAGCGTTTTCGCCCGCCAGGACTGGTCTTTTCAGGCCCCGGAAAGGCGCCGTGCCGCCCTCCGGGCCGGTGTTACGATGTCCGGCGGCGATGACCGACCCATCTCATGACTCGACCCCGATGACCGCGCGCTCGTTCAACGAACACGACGTCATTCTCAAATACTTTCAAGCCCACCCCCGGCCCGGGGTGATGCTCGACGTCGGTGCCATGCTCGGCAGCAGCTTTCAGGCCTTCACGGAGCTGGAATGGCAAATCTATGCCTTCGAGCCGGATCCGCAAAAGAACCTGCGCGAAGCGTTCCACGGCCAGCCCGAAGTTCACCTCTTCGACTGCGCCCTGTCCGACGAACCGGGCCAGGAGATTCCCTTCTTTTCCAGTCCCGAGAGCCAGGGCATCTCGACCCTCAAGCCCTTCCTGCCGTCGCATCGCGAAGTGGCCAAGGTCGAGGTCAAGACCCTGACCGAGGTCATGCGGGGGGAGAAACTCCGAAGGGTCGACTATCTCAAAGTCGACACGGAAGGATTCGACCTCAAGGTACTGCGGGGCTTCCCCTGGCGCCGACCAGGGTTCGACCTGCTGCGGAGAAGCTGCCGGCCGGAGATCGTGCTGTGCGAGTTCGACGACTACAAGTCCGCACAGCAACACTTCACCCACCAGGACCTCGGACAGTTCCTCCTCGCACAGGGCTACGAGGTCTACCTATCCGAGTGGCGTCCCATCGAAGAGTACGGTCGCCCCCATAGCTGGGTCTCGGTGCGCCTCTACCCGTGCGACTTGATCCACCCGCGGTCGTGGGGCAATTTCATTGCGGTGTCCCGGCGAAGTCATCCCGAGACCCTCCGGCGACTGCTCCTGGACGCGGCTGTTGCCGACCGCACCCGAATGCTGGAGACCCTCCTCCACCGGGATCAAGCGCTGGCCAATCTCAAAGGTCTCGAACGCACCATGAGGGAGCGGACCGCCGAGATCCATGATCTGAAGAGAGCAATCCACAAGCGGGACGAGACCATCGCCCAGCTCAAAGAGACCCTCAGCCAGAAGGACCAGGGGCTGGTCCGATTGACCGACACCCTGGAAGAGCGCAATGCGGGCATGGAACAGCGGCTCGAGTCCATTCACGACCTCCAGGAGGCCCTCCACCGGAAGGACGAGAGCCTGGCTCGCCTGAAGGAAACGGTGCAGGAGAAAGATCAAGGGCTGGAGCGCCTGAGGGTGAGCGTGGCGGAGCGCAACGCCGGCATGGAGAAACGACTGGCCGACATCCATGCCCTCAAGGAAGCCATCGGCCGCCGGGACGAGGTCCTGGACCGCCTGAAGGAATCCGTGCGCCAGAAAGACGAAGGACTGGCTCGCCTGCGGGAGGGTCTGGCCCAAAAGGACACCGCAATCGCCGAGTTGCGTGAGCGAATCGTGGAAAAGAACGAGACCCTACGGGAGCTCAAAGGAAGGCTCGACGGCAGATGAGTGATCTCGCTCCTCCCCGACCGCAGGAAGATCGCCACAACGTCATCCTGGTGGCCAACCCTTGTCACGCCACCCCGCCGGAACACGAATTCTGGGTGGCGGCCGCCGCCGCCGCCGCGGCGCGGGGCTGGCATTGGCTAGAGATCGCCACCCGAGCTCTGCCGGAAACCCCGCTCGCCCAGTCCGTATCGTTGCCGGCTCGGCTCAGCGATCTGTTTGCCAAGTTGCCCGCCCCGCCAAGGCGCTCCGAGGGACTCACTCCCCCTTGGATCTCCAGCGACTATCTGCGGATCCTGGAAGACTGGGAATACCGCCGCTGGAACCTCCCGGAACGCCTCCCGGCGACTCTCTTGGGGCTGCTGCGGTTGACCGACTTCGTCGAGGACGCCATGCGGCGCGCCCAGCCCGCAGTGGTGTTGACCACCAACAAGATCGACCACGGCGTCGCGCTGTTTCGCGAAGCGAGCCTCTACCGCAAGTTGTCGACGATGGTGGTGGAGCGCTCCCCCTTGGACAGCATCTGGCTGGAACCGAACGGGCTGTTCGCGGAGTCGGAGATCGGCCCGCGCTACCAGGCGGCGCCTGCTCGCGGTTCCGCCGAACTCACCTCGATCGGCGAGTCCTACATGGCGCGGGTGGTGGAGAATCCCCACGGCTTTCGCGCCGCCACCGGTCCCCGCAGCCTTCCCCGGTGGTTTTCCAAACTCAAGAAGCCGATTTTCTTTTTACCCATGGACAACGTGCTGTGGACCGGCTGGGAACAGCTAGACCATCCCATGCGCCAGGTCGACAACCCGCTCTATCCCAGTCCGCGGGCGGCGATCGAGGACCTCGTCGCCCACGCCCAGGCCCTCGGCGGATCGCTGGTGGTCAAGGGGCACCCGGCCTGCCTGGCGATCAGCGAAGCCACCCTACCGAGCGGCGCCCATTGGATCGAGGGAGACCTCCACGCCATTCTCACCGCCTCGGATGTGGTGGTGACCTTCAACACCAAGGTCGCCTTTCCCGCCCTCGCCCTCGGCCTGCCGGTGGTGACCCTCGCCCCCAACCCCGTGGCGGTCTGCGGGGCGACCTATCATTGCCTGGATCCCCACCGGGTGCGGTCCACCCTCGAGGCGGCGCTGGCCCGAGAAGGGCTCGCCGCCAAGCTCGAGCCCTTTCCTCCATTCGTCGGCTGGCTGGCGCAGGAGTGCTTCTACCCCTGCCGGCAAAACGACGGCACCGCGCACCAGAGGGGACCCGAGCAATTCGTCGACGACCTGATCGCGGCGGCCGGGGGGGCGGCAGAGCACCTCGACGCCGGCCAGTTCGAATCCCTGGCCCAGGACCTGAGAGAGCTCGCTGCCGTGGCTCCTCCCCGCAAGGCACCGCCGCCGCCCCTGACGCCGCCCCAGGAGGCACCGCGTGCGAAGGAACCGGCCCGGGAAGATACGGCCGCGACCAGGGCTTCCCCCTCCCTACCGGCCAAGGCGCTCGGCACCCTGCGGCAGCACGGGGTCCGCGAATTGAGCCGAAAGCTGATCCTGTGGGTTCTCCCCCGTCTGGGCAAGGGGGTTCTCACCAGGGGCGAGGCCACCCTTGCGCGCCTCGGCGTCAAGACCGATGAACTCAAGGCGAAGGTACCCCATCTGGTGCACTATCGCCGGCAGTGGTTTCCGGCGAGAGCGGTTCCCTACGAACGAATCTTCGGGCACATCTGGCAGAGTCCCCGGGCCGCCGACTCGCCGCTGACCGCCTCCGGCTGCTCGCCCCAGGAAGAAGCGCGTCTGCGGCAGCTGGCGGGGCGCTTCGACGGCCGCCGGGCGACGGTTCTGAGTGGTTCAGAGAGCGACCAAACCACCGAAGCCGAATCAACGCTCACCTTCGCCATTGACCGGCACTTTCCGGATCCACCGAAAGGAGAACCGGACTTCTACGTGACGGTGCAGCCGGCCCTCGCCCAGGAGGTCAGCGAACGGCTGAAGTCCAGCCAACAGACTCTCTTCTTCCTGCCCCAGCGGCTCTTTGGCCTGGTGCCGGCGAATTCCCGCTTGTTCTGGTTCGGCGACACCGCGGCCGCCCCGCCGGGGAAGGAGGATCCGCTGCCTCCTGCCAGCGCCGAAGCCGCCATAGGGGTGGCTAGGTTTCTGGGCTGTACGGGCCCCACCATCGACGCGCTTCCCGCCGAGGACGCCTCGAAGATCGCTTCAGGGAAAGGCTGAGGGTCCTTCATGGCCATCGTCATCGACTTCGACATCAAGCGGCTGGTCGACGCCAGCGTCACTCGCAAGCCCCACCAGGGCATCACCCGCTATGCCCTGCGGCTTTTTGAATCGCTCCGGGAGCTCGGCGACGAGGTGGTGGTGAATCCGGTCTACCTGCACCCCCTGGACCCCCAGCGCATCGGAGTCAAGAAGGCCGTTACGGAGACCTTCGGGCTGGATGCCGTTGCCAACCTGTTCGGTGAGAACGTCCAGACTCTCTGGGACCGCCAGTCCGTCGCCGGCTTCGGGCTGCGCCTGATCAACGGACTCGAGCGCCGCTTTGGCGGCGATCCGAACCGCCTATTCGGACGCGCCCTGGGATCCCTCCAGCGGAGCTTGGTCACGAGGAGTTTCGGTACCGCCGAAAGCTCTTCCATCGCAGGCCAGATCTTTCACTCGCCGGTCAATCCGCTGCCCCCTCGCCGCCTCACCGAGAGGCACGCGCGGGTGGTGACGGTACACGACTGCCTGTTTCTCAAGTTTCCGGAGTTGTACCCCAATCCCGGCCAGGTACCGGCGATCCGCCGGACCCTCGACAGCATCGACCCGCACAGCGACTTCGTCATCTGCGATTCCGAAAACAGCCGCCGGGATCTCCACAACTACCTCGAAATCGCCCAGGACCGAACCACCGTCGTCCCGCTGTCGGCGGATGCGCAGTTCTTTACACCCGACCTCGCCGAAGCCCAGCGCCGGCTCGCGGCCCTGGAGGTGACTCCCGGACACTATCTGTTGGCGCTGGCCCAGTCGGAGCCGCGCAAGAACATCCCGAAGATGGTCGAGGCCTACCTGCGGTTCCGAAACGAAAGCCGACCGCGACCGGCCGCGCCTGGGCCGGCCGCGCCTGAGCCGGCCGCGCCTGGGCCGGCCGCGCCTGGGCCAGCCGCGACGCAACCAGCGGAGCTTCCGGACCTGGTCCTGGTCACCTGGGAGAGCCACCGACGCCGCCTGCTGGCGACGCTGCGGGAGGAGGGGCTTCTGAGCGACACCATCAAAATCCTCACCGAGGTCGACGACGCGGCCCTGTCGGGCCTTTATGCCCTGGCCACGGCGCTAGTCTACGCGCCCCTCTACGAGGGCTTCGGCATTCCCCCGCTGGAAGCCATGGCCGCCGGTTGCCCGGTGATCGTGGCCGACAACAGCTCTTTGCCGGAAGTGGTGGGAGACGCCGGAGTCTATGTCGACGCGGAAGATACCGCCGATATCGCTCGTGCGATCCAAGCCCTCGCCCGGGATCCGAATCGGCGTCGGGGACTCTCCGAGAAGGGCCGCGCCCGCGCCGCGCAGTTCTCGTGGCGCAGGACCGCCGAGATGACCGTCGACTTCTATCGCGAGATGCTCGCCCGCTCCTCGAAGGAGTGTAGCTAGGTCTTCGAAAGCGAGCGTTGGTAGGCGTCGAGTACCGCTTCGACCTGGCCGCTCGCCTGGGTGCATCCCCCTTCGATCCACACCACCCGATCGCACAGCGTGCGAATGGTCTCGGCGCTGTGGGAGACCAGTACCACCGTGTGGTCCGAGAGGATCTTCTGACGCATCATCGCCGTAGACTTGGCAACGAACTCAGCGTCCCCCACTCCCAGCACTTCGTCGACCAGGAGAACGTCCGGATCGACATGGAAGGCGGTGGAGAACCCGAGGCGGGCCTGCATGCCGGAAGAATAGGTCTGCACCGGCTCGTCGATGAACTCTTCGAGTTCGGCAAATTCGATGATCGCCGGCAGTTTGCGCAGCAGCTCCTTGCGCTCCATACCGAGGAGCATGCCGCTCAAGATGGCGTTCTCCCGACCGGTCAGGTAAGGAACGAAGCCCACTTTGAGCGACAGCAGGGTGGCGCGGCATCCGTAGTTGGCATAGCGGCCCCGGTCGGGCCGGATGATGCCCGCCAGCAGCCGCAGCAGGGTGCTCTTGCCGGCGCCGTTGCGGCCGATGACGCCAAGGGTTTCGCCGCTCGAAACGTCGAGGGAAATGTTCTTGAGCGCCCAGTGTTTCTCCCGCCGACGAGAGACGAGATGGCCCGCGGGTCCATAGTAGACGCCGGCGTGTTGGAGGCTGAGGAGTTTCTTGCCCATCGAAGTCAACGACTCAGCTTCGGGTACACGAACTCGAAACGCCGGATCAGCCGCTCGGCGAGGAACAAAACCACCGCGCTGCACGCGCCGATCCACAGCAGCGCTTCAAAATCCGGCCACTGCCTGTGCAGCAGAATCTCGCGGTACGCCTCGGTCAACCAGGTGAGAGGGTTGAGGCGCAGTAAAGACTCGGCCTTGCCGCCCAGCACATCGATGTCGTGAAAGATGCCCGAGACAAAGAAGAGCAAGCGCAGAAAATTGTCCAGCAACACCCGCAGGTCGGGAACGAACGGGGTGACAGCGGCCGCCAACAAGGTCAGTCCCCCCACCAACAGCCCCTGCACCAGAATCACCGCCACCAGCGCGAGGTACTGAGGACCTGGCGCAAATCCCATCAGCCAGAGAAACGCGATCAGCAGGGCAAAGACCACCAAGAATTTGAAGGTGTTGCTGGCCAGGGTGACCAACGGAAGGACCACCTTCGGCAGATACACCTGTTTCATCAAGGCGCGCGACTGGATCAACGCGCTGGACCCGTGGGTGATGCTGGTGGAGAACCAGCGCCAGGGGATCAACCCGATGATCAGAAACAGGCCAAAATTCGCCGTCCCCTGGCGGAACAGGTACTCGAACACGAAGTAGTAAACGCTCATCGAGAGCACCGGTTCCACCACCCACCAGACGTAGCCGAAGTACGTCCGGGACGCCTCGGCCCGCAGTTCAGTATAGGTCTTGTACAGGATGAGGGCGAAGTAGCGGCGGAAGGTGCCCGGCCGGCGCCCGGCGGTGGCTGTGGCTAGGTCAGCCATCGGTGCGCTTCCTCACTCGGTGCTCAACCGCGCCGTCGCCCCGCCATCGACCACCAGCGTCTGGCCGGTGATGAAACCGGAGCGTGCAGTGTCGGCTAGGAAGAGGACCGCCTGAGCAATCTCTTCGGAAGAGCCGATGCGGCCGGCGACGGTACGGCTCGCCAGCTGACGTTTACCCTCGGCGAGGGTCGCGGCGGTGAGGTGACCTCGGGACAGGCCGGCCTCGAGCATCGGCGTATCGACCGCCCCCGGCAGCACCGCATTGACGCGCACACGGCGCGGGGCGAGTTCCACCGCGAGGGCACGGGTGAGGGCCACCAAGCCTCCCTTGCTGGCGGCATAGGCGGCCATCGAAACGGAGGTGGCGAGGGCGTGGACCGAGGCCACGTTGACCACCGCTCCGCCATTCGATGCCAGCAGCGGGCAGACCTCGCGGACGAGCAAAAACGGGGCCCGCAGGTTGATTTCCATCACCTCGTCCCAGGCTTCGTCAGAGGTCTCCTCGAGCGGCGCCGCCACCTGGATGGCGGCGTTGTTGACCAGCAGATCGAGGCGGCCCTCCTCGCCCGCCACCGACGCGGCGAGGGAGCGAACGTCTTGGGGGTCTCGCAGGTTGGCGCTCCACCAGCGGCCCCCTTCTGGCACCGCCTCGGCGGGCCGACGATCCACCGCGACGACCCGCCACCCTTCGCCGGCCAGCAGGGCCGAAATCGCCGCGCCAATGCCCCGGGCCGCACCGGTCACCAGGGCCACCGGCGAACTCACGGCTCGATCCCCAGGCCGCGCAGCAGATTGTCGATGGAGAGCCGATTGACCCGCTGAACCGCCTCTAGCGTGTTCGAGGCGTTGTGGCTGCCCAAGATCACGCCGTCGAGGTCGCGCAGCGGGCTGCCGGCGGGCAGCGGCTCCTGCTCGAAGACGTCGAGGGCGGCACCGGCCAGATGCCGGCTTCGCAGGGCCTCCGCCATGGCCACCTCATCGACCAGCGGACCGCGCCCGGTGTTGATCAGATAGGCCCCCGGCCGCATCCGCGCCAGGGCGGCCCGGTCGATCAAATGGTGAGTCGCCGGGGTGAGAGGGCAGTGGAGCGAAACAAAATCGCTCTCCGCCAGCAGCTCGTCGAGGGAGAGCACCGACAGGCCGGTTTCGCGCCGAAACTCGGCGTCGATCTCGGCGGTGTCAAAGCCGCACACCTCCATGCCGACGGCACAACCCCGACGCACCACCGCCCGGCCGATGCTGCCGACGCCGATCACCCCCAGCCGCTTGCCCCGCAAAGACCTTCCCTGGGGTTTGCTCCAGCCGCCTTGGCGCACCGAGCGGTCGATCTCGTGGAGGCGCCGGGCGAGCAAGACGAGGTACCCGATCACCACATCGGCGACTTCGTCGGCGAAGGCATCCGGCGTGTTGAAGACGGCGATCCCGAGGCGCCGAGCGGCTTCCCGATCGATACCGTCGACCCCGACCCCCCACTTCGAAACCACCCGCAGGCGCGGCCGACCGGATTCCAGAACGGCGGCGGTGAATTCGTCGTCACCGGCGATGACGCCGTCGAACCGGCCGATGATCGGCAGCAGCTCGGCGGCCAGCATCTGCTGCTCTACCTCCGGCGCCTCCACCGCGATGCCGTGATCGTCGAACAGGCCGCGGAATCGGTCGAGGTGTCGCTGCAGGTGAAGGCAGAGAATGAGCGCGCGCTTCTCCACGGTCATCCCTTCGGGTTCCGGCTGAACAGGAACTCGGCAACGTCGAAATCGATTTCCTCATCGATGTCCCAGGCCTCGTTGCGCGGCACCTCGAACAGCATCGGGCGGTCGCCGATCCGGTTGTGGCGCCGCAACAGGGTATCGCGGTCGAAAACGTAGAAGCAGGAGTTTTCCTCGTAAACGGGAGGAAGATCCTGGGTGCGCAGCAGGATCGCCGGGTTGTGGTTGATCGGTCGGGCCAGAGGATCCCACAGCCGAGTCTGGAGGCGGGTGACGCCGAACAGCGAGTCATAGGTGGGATAAACGTCCAGAAAGCCGGTGAGGGCCCGCTCCAAGGTGTCGGCCCGCAGCAGCGGGTTGGTGCTGTGGGTCTGCAGATAGAGCTCCGACTCGACCTGCGCGGTGGTGTTCAGCAGCACGTCGTTCATCGGCGTTTCGCCATCTCGCAGGTGCTCCGGTCGCTCGAGGAGCGTCACCGAGGGAAACAGCCGCGCCGCTTCTTCGAGCATCGGCGAGCTGTCGGAATCGATCACCACGCGATCGATCGCGCCACAGGCCAGCAGGGTCTCGACGATGCGGTGGTACAGCGGCCGTCCGGCGAAGGAGCGGTAGTTCTTGCCGGGCACTCGCTCGCTGTCGTGGCGCATGGGGACAATGGCCGCCACTCGAGGTTTCGTCATGATCTGTTCTCTAGGGGTCGAGAGGGCGAAGGATGGCTCGGGCCGGCGCCGCCTCGGTGCCGATCAGGGATAACGGAAGGCAGGTCAGGTCGTAGGGACCGGGCTTCACCGCCGACAGGTTGACACTCTCCAGCAGCACCACGCCGGCGCGCAGCAGAACCCGGTGGGTCTCCGGCCCGTCGGCGAATCGCTGCACCGACAGATAGTCGATGCCGAAGAGGCGAATGCCGCGTTCGACGATCCAGTGGGCGCCTGCCAGGGAAAGGGCGGCGAAGTCTTTCCGAAACTCCCCCGGATGCTCGCTCCAAAGGGCCGAGTTCGGAGTCCGCAACAGCAACCGTTCGATCCCCGGCGGCAGGCTCAAGGCGTCGAGTTCCGTCGGACCGATGTCGCCCTGGGTTGGCACTTCGGCCACCCAGGCGCGGCCGACGAGGGTTTCCAGCGCAATCTCTTCGACCGTCGCGCCGTCGGCGAGGAAGTGCCGCGGAGCGTCGATGTGGGTGCCGGTGTGAAGATCCATGGCGAGCAGCGAAACGTTGGCATCGGAGTCACATCCGAGGGCTGCCAGTGAGGAAATCCGGTATCCCGGACTCCCCGGCCACAGGGGAAGCCCGGCGTCGAGGGGGACGGAGATGTCGATCATTCCCGCGCCAGGGTCCGGATCTCCGACCGCTCGGGCAACGACTTGGTCTTACCGCTTTGCGAACCGGTCAGAACATAGTCGACCGGAGTGGCGTCGGGCCGCCGGGGCTCCGGCTCGATTCGTCGCGGAGCCGTTGCCGGCGGATAGTAGAACCGCATGCGCAGCTGCTCACTGACCTCATCGGGTTGACGAAAACCCCAATAGGTACCCCAGAACTGGAGAACCCGAAAGCGAGCGACGTCGAACAAGTTGCCGAACAGCCGGCCGGCGCGCGCCGCCGCCACCCAATCGCTCCAGATATTGTGGCTCGCCAGGCGCAGAAAACTGCCGAAGGAGAAACGGGAATCCGAGTAGATGGCATTCAAGGCCATCGCCTCCCGCTCGTAGCGGCGGAAGATCTGCGCCGAGGTTTCCTCGTGCACGTGGATGATCTCGGCTTCGGCGACATAGGCGATTCGGTAGCCTTGGGCTAGAGCCTGCTTGCCCCAGGCGAGATCTTCGAGGCCGGTGAGGCTCTCGTCGTAGGGGATCTCCTGCCACACCGAACGCCGAATAGCGGCGTTCGCATTGTTGCAGAAGGGATCGCTCTGCCAGGGATCCGAGGTCTCCGGGAACCAGCCTCTAAAAATCCGCTCTTCCGAAAAGCGGGTCTGTTCGTTGCCGCGCTGCTTGCCGTAGGTCAACGCCACCTGAGAATCTTCGAAGGGGGCGATCAACCGTTCCAGCCAGTCCCGATAGGTGGGGAAAACATGGGCGCTGGCGAGCACCACGATGTCGGCGCGAGCGGCATGAATGCCGGCGTTGAGAGAGAAGCCGAAAGAAAAGTCTTCTTTCCGAATCCGCACGAGATCTATGGGATAATGACCTGCAACTTCGACGGTACGATCGGTCGAGCCGGAATCGACCACCACGATCTGTACATCGTCGATGGTCTGCTCCATGATGCCCCTGAGCAACCTGCCGATATGGCGCTCCTCGTTGTAGCAGCGAACAACGACGGAGCAGCGGGGCTTCTTGGATTCTGGGTCCGTTTCGGTGCAGAGGGTCATACCAGAGGGTGCGGTCCCGGGATTATGGATGTCACTCGATTCGTCGGAGGATGGTAAAGATTCCTGACCTGCCAACCCTAGCAGATCTCCCGAGCGCCGTAGGCTTTTCGACGGTGCCGACCTTCCGACCGACCCATCTGGCCGATGCGACATTTTTTCGCCCGTAGTTGGAACCGCGTCCGCTCGTCGCGATTGCGGACGTTCTACGAACGCCTCCCGCCCGCCACCAAGGCGCTGTACCGGCAGGCGTCCCACTGGCCGGCGACGGCCGCCTGGCGACGCAGCCCGATGGGCCAGGCTCATGCCGTCCGCGTGCTCGCTCCCCGACGCAACCAATACTCCGGGCGGCGCGCGGTCATCATGGGCAATGGTCCCAGCCTCCGAAAGACGGACTGGAGCAAGGTGCGCGACGAGTTCACCTTCGGCACCAACAGGATCTACTTGCTGAAGGAGGAGATGGGCTTCTCTCCTTCGGTCTACTGCTGCGTGAACAGCCTGGTTCTCGAGCAGTTCCATCGCGAAATGATCGACCTGCCGGGCCTCAAGCTGCTCGACTGGCGAGCGGGACGGCGATTCGTCCCTCCGGATTCCCAAACGGTCTTCCTGCCGGAGGCTCCGTCGATGCGCTTCCATCGCGACCTGCTGACCGGCTGGACCCTCGGCTACACGGTGACCATGGCCGCCCTCCAAGCCGCCTTCTACCTCGGCTTCCAGACGGTCATCCTGATCGGCGTGGATCACCGTTTCGGCACCCGCGGTCCGGCGATGCGGGAGGTTCGCCTAGAGGGCGAGGACCGCGACCACTTCGCCCCGGACTACTTCGGCTATGGCGTTCGCTGGCACTTGCCCAACCTCGCCGGTTCGGAGCGCTTCTACGAAGCGGCAAGATCGGCCTATGTCGCCGAGGGCCGCCAGATCCTCGACGCCACCGATGGAGGAGCGTTGGAGGTGTTTCCGAAGATGTCCCTGGAGGAGGCGCTACACCGCTCGGCCCCGGCTCGCGATGGCCACGCCCTGCAGGCATCCGCCCAGCCGGTGCAGAGAGCGCTCTAACGCTCCTGCTATGCTGGATTTCTCATGAGCCTCACGCCGGATCTCGTCGCCGACATTCTGGTTCGCCAGAGCCGGATCTCGCCCGAGCATGGGCAGCAGATCAAGACCGAAGCGAAGCTGCTGCCGAACCGCCTGCGGTCCGCCAAAAGCTACGAACAGAAGGCCTTTGCCTACGACCTGGTACAGCGCCTCAAGCTGCGCGACCAGACGAGCGGCAGCCAGCTCGGCGAGCAGGAAATCGCCGAGGCGATCGCCGCCGACGCGGGCCTCGATCACGTGCGCATCGACGCCCTCGGCCTCGACGCGGATCTGATTGAAAACAAGATGTCGCGGCCCTTCGCCAAACGGCACCGCATGCTTCCCCTGGCGATGACCAACGGCCGCCTGCGGCTGGCCTGCGCCAACCCCTACGACATCGAAGGATTGGACTCCTTCCGGCGCCTCGCCGGCCGGGAGATCGAAGTGGTGGTGGCCTCGGAGCCGGACATCTTGAAGGCGATCACCGAGTTCTACGGCCTGCGCCATTCGGTAAAGCGGGCGGAGCGGGATCTGCGCGGCGGGATCGATCTGGGCAATCTCGAACAGCTCGTCCGCATGAAGAGCGACACGGAGATCGAGTCCAGCGACCAGCATGTGGTCAACGCCGTGGAGTTCATGCTGCAACACGCTTTCGACTCGCGGGCGAGCGACATCCACGTCGAACCAAAGCGCGACGAGAGCCTCATCCGCTTCCGCATCGACGGTGTGCTGCACGACATCCAGAAGATGCCGGGGGTGGTGCACAAAGCAGTGGTCAGCCGCATCAAGACCATGTCGCGGCTGGACATCGCCGAAAAGCGGCGGCCACAGGACGGCCGGGTGAAGACCCTGCGCGACGGTCGGGAGGTCGAACTACGGACCTCGACGCTGCCAGTGGCCTTCGGCGAAAAGGCGGTGATGCGCATTTTCGACCCGGAGATCCTCACCCAGGAACTGTCGGGATTGGGCTTCTACTCGGAAGAATTGCTCCTCTTCGAGGAGTTCATCAGCCGGCCCCACGGCATCATCCTGGTCACCGGACCGACGGGCTCCGGCAAAACCACCACCCTCTACTCGGCATTGAGCCAGATCGGCAACTCCGAGATCAACATCACCACCATCGAAGATCCCATCGAGATGGTGCACGAAGCCTTCAACCAGACGGCCGTCCAGCCGAAGGCCGGAGTGACCTTTTCGGCTGCCCTGCGGCACATCCTGCGCCAGGATCCGGACGTCATCATGGTCGGGGAGATCCGCGACCCGGAAACGGCGCAGTACGCGATCCAGGCCGCCTTGACGGGCCACCTGGTGCTCTCCACCCTGCACACCAACGATGCCGCTTCGTCGATCTCCCGCCTGGCCGATCTCGGCGTGGAACACTTCCTGATCAGCTCAACGCTGATCGGCACCATGGCCCAGCGGCTGATGCGCAAGATCTGCCCGCACTGCATCGCGGACCGCCACCTGACCAACGAAGAGGTCGCCAGCCTGCGCTTGACGGTGCCGGAGAACCGCCGCGTGCGGGTCAAAGAAGGCTCCGGTTGCTTCGAGTGCCGCGGCACCGGCTACCTCGGCCGCACGGGGATTTTCGAGATTCTACCGATCGACGAGAAGGTCCAGGAACTGATCATCGCCGGAACTGACTCCGCCGAGATCAAGCGCGACTCGGTCCAGCGCGGCATGAAAACCCTCCGCCAAGCCGCCCTGCGCAAACTCGCCGAGGGCCAGACCACGGTCGAAGAGGTCATTCGCGTCATTGGGCTCTAGCAGCCTACCGAAGATGCGCTCTGCGCATGATTTCAGCGCTTGTCAGAGCTGTCCTATCTAGGGGCCTGGGCGCCCAGTGCCGTCGAATTCCCACCACCGACATTCGGGTGGCACCGAGCGATTCAGCACCACCACCGACCTTCGGGCGGCACCACCACCGACCTTCGGGCGGCACCACCACCGACCTTGCACCACCGAGCACCACCACCACCGACATTCCACCACCGACATTCGGGTGGCACCGGGCGGATCAGGCGATTCAGTGCCGGCCATAAGAAAACGGCGGGCCCCGTCCGGGACCCGCCGCCTGGCAACGACTGCTGACTCTATACCTTAGGGGGAGTCGAGCCAGAAATCGTAGCTACCACCACCGGAATACGATTCGATCATCCAGATGTAGTAGCCGGAACTGCCGTTGTAGTTGATCTCTTCGGACGAGCCGCTTTCCCAAGACCCGTCCACTCGCGACCAACCGTTGCCGTTCCAGCGGTAGAGCTCGAGCTCGAAGTCCGATCCAGCGGGACCTTCGAGGACACCGCGATGGGTGCCGGCATTGGCGTAGTAGTAGGTGCCATCCGGATGCAGGTCGTAGTCACCGGAATTCTTCAGGCTTCCGTTGTAGTGATCGCAGCCGGGGCAGGGGTGCTGCACCGGCGGATCGCAGGAATAGGTGATCTCCACGAAGCGCAGGCAGAAGAACTCATTGCTACCGCCGTAGAGATTGGTCACCCGGAACCGCACTTGGGTGTTGGCCGAAATGTGGCCGGAAATGTCGAAGGTACGGCTCTCCTCCACCGCCCCCGAGATGCCGGTGATCACCTCCAACACCGTCCAGGTCGCGCCACCGTCGTTCGACACCTCGACCGTCACCGCATCGCTCGGATCGACCCCGTGACCGGTGTCGAAGGCGAAGCGTAGCGTCGCCGACTGGGCGCCGTCCAGGTTGACCTGGCGCGCGATGCTCGGCTCGGTGCCGGTATCCGGCTGATCGTTCAGGAACAGGAACCCGTTGTCGATCCACACGTTGCCGGAGTTCGGACCCGCGCCCGCCACGTCGTCCTCGATCCACGGACCGTCCCAGCTGTCGGGACCGTCGTTGTTCGAGTACGACCGCTGCTTGAACGAGTCCTTCACTTTGCCGTCGCCGGCGCAGACCGGCTCGCAGTCAAAGCCCAGGTCGACATTGAAGTCACCCTGGCCGGTCACCTCCAGCTTCGGTCCGGCGGTCGGCTGGGAGGTGACGTTCCAGTCGAACCAGCCGGAGGCGCCGAAGGCGACGTTCTTGTTGTTGGCGCCGGCGCCGACCTGGAAA